>JAEZZZ010000149.1 GCA_023418255.1 Bacteroidota bacterium | reverse complement strand
TTTTGTTCATCGTTATGGTTTTTCTGTTTAAAACAAAAGTAACGAAAAGGGCTGAATTCCATACCGGGAAATCAGCCCTAATTTTTGCTGACGAAAAAAAGGTTTAGCGGACAGCAATGACTCTTTATAATGAAAATGAAGCGGTTTTTACTTTATTTTCACTTCAAAATTATCCGGATTTTTCCCTTCCAAACCCCTATAGTGTGATTTTATAATCTCTAAATCTTTTTTGTAGTCGCCTGTCGGATAAAGTGTTTCCAAAAAAATAGCTTCTTTGTTTTTATAATCTAAGCCAATCAATCGAATCGGAACATTTGCTTTGCAGGCAATATAATAGAATCCTCTTTTCCATTTTTTGACCGATTTACGTGTTCCCTCCGGTGCAACGGCAATTTGTAGTTTTTTATGTCTCTTGAATTCAGCAGCAAGTTTGTCTGTCATCGATTCTTTTTTCTTTCTATCGATAGGAATTCCACCAATCGATTTAAAAAACAGATTGAAGGGAAACACAAACCATTCTTTTTTTATCAAGAATTTGGCATTTCTACCCAATGATGAATATGCCAGCTTGCCAATGATAAAATCCCAATTGCTTGTGTGTGGCGCAAATGCAATGACACATTTGGGAATGTCGGGTTGAATATTGACAAATCGCCAACCTAGTATTTTGGTAAAAATAAAATGATAGACTTTTCTCATTTGTTTCGTATTATGGATGATGTCGCAACATCGGATTGTTTTGTGTGCTCGGAATTATGCTGTTGATTTCGATGCTCTGTCGCTCTTTTTTTCTTCTAATTCCAACGTAAAACGTTCCCAATTGTTCATGTGTAGGTCTAGTTTTGCTTTTTCATCCAAATAATTTTGCAGTAGTTCCATGTCCGAAGCACCTTCGGGGGTCGCGATTCTTTGTTCTAACTGCTCGATGTTTTTCTCTATTTTATGGATTCTATTTTCTGTCTCTTCGACCTCTCTTTCCAATTTGCGGATTTGTCGGTTGCGTTCTTTCTGTTCTTCATAAGATAGCTTGTTTTGCGAAAC
Source organism: Bacteroidota bacterium (assembly GCA_023418255.1). Lineage (GTDB taxonomy): Bacteria > Bacteroidota > Bacteroidia > Bacteroidales > Dysgonomonadaceae > JAEZZZ01. The sequence goes on along the minus strand of JAEZZZ010000149.1, from coordinate 28,825 downwards.
GGCAGGCGCTTCTTCCGATGTTGAATTTGTGTTATCGGATGCTGCGCCCGTCGCCTCTAACTCTTGCAGATTTTCGAGTTGCTTCTTCGATAGGAAATCATATATTCCACCCAGATGCTCCACCACTTTTCCGCCGCCAAACTCATATACTTTGCTGGCCAAGCCTTCAAGAAAATGGCGGTCGTGCGATACGATTAGTGCCGTGCCTTCAAACTCGGCAATTGCTTGTTTCAGCACATCTTTGGATGCCATATCGAGATGATTTGTAGGCTCGTCGAGAATCAACAAATTCACCGGTTCCAACAAAAGACGAATCATCGCCAAGCGACTGCGTTCTCCACCCGAGAGCACTTTTACTTTTTTGTCCGATGCTTCGCCACCAAACATAAATGCGCCGAGAATATCGCGAATTTTGGTGCGAATGTCGCCAACGGCGACATAGTCAATGGTTTCAAAAACCGATAAATTTTCGTCCAATAATTGTGATTGATTTTGTGCGAAATAGCCGATTTTTATGTTGTGCCCCAACTGCAACTTTCCGGTGTAATCAATCTCTTGCATGATGCATTTGACGAGTGTGGATTTTCCTTCGCCATTTTTGCCTACAAACGCTACTTTTTCGCCGCGCTCAATGGTCATGTTTACATCGCAGAAAACAACGTGATTGCCGTAGCTTTTTGACAGATTCTCGGCAATAATGGGGTAGGAGCCGGAACGTGGTGCCGGGGGAAATTTTAAATTCAACTTGGAATTATCCACTTCGTCCACTTCGATTATATCCAGCTTTTCCAACTGCTTGATGCGCGATTGCACTTGGTTGGATTTTGTGGCTTTGTATCGAAAACGTTCGATAAACGCTTCGGTGTCTTGTATTTGTTTCTGCTGATTTTCATAGGCACGCAATTGCTGTTCGCGTCGTTCGGCACGCAATTGCACATATTTTGTGTAGTTTACTTTGTAGTCGTGCATACTGCCAAGTGAAATTTCCATCGTGCGATTCGTGACGGCATCGAGGAAAGCACGGTCGTGTGAGACCAGAATCACAGCGTTGGCGTGCGTAGTCAAAAAATGTTCTAACCATTGAATGGATTCGATATCGAGATGGTTTGTCGGCTCATCAAGCAAAAGAATATCCGGCGATTGCAATAATATTTTTGCCAATTCGACGCGCATGCGCCAGCCACCGCTAAATTCTTTGGTCGGACGATTTAAGTCGTTGTGCGTAAATCCCAATCCGAGCAATGTTTTTTCCACTTCCGCCTCAAAATTGTGAATGCCGGATATCAGCAACAATTCTTGTAAATCGGCGCTGCGCTGAATAATATCTTGATAGGCTTCCGATTCATAATCGGTGCGCGTTGCCAACTGCTGATGAAGATTTTCTAAATCGCGTTCCATCTTTTGCAGATGCTCAAACGCCAACGATGCTTCTTCCACTACGGTACGCGAATCGTCCAGTCTCATCTGTTGCGGCAAATAGCCGATGGATGCTTCCTTCGGCACCGATACGTTGCCACGTGTCGGTGCTTGCAAGCCGGCAATTATTTTCAGCAGTGTCGATTTTCCCGCACCGTTTTTGCCGACAAGTGCCGTACGTTCGTTTTTGTTTAACACGAACGAGATATTATTTAATAGCGTGAAGCCGCCAAATTCAACAGATAAATTTTCTATCGAGAGCATAATAATTGAAGTTCAGGGTTTTTTCTTTTATTGGCGCAAGTTTGCAACTTGTGCCAAATCTCATTTTATTGCTATTTTTCTGTTTTTATTCATATATTTCAATTTCTATTAAACCCTTGCCACCTACAAAATCAATAGCACTGATATGAGTATAATTTTCTGGTTTATCGACAAAACCTGCTTTTACCGGATTGTTATGTATATAGTCAATTGCCTTACTTATTGCATTGGTTGAGGTTGAAAGTTCCATCGGTTGATTCTGTTGTTGCCAAAATTGATAAATTTGATTATTCGAATTTTGTTTTCCTGCTTGGCGAAATAAGTTGAGCATCCAATCTTTACGACTTTCTTGTGGATTATTTTTAATTGCAAATAAAATTTGTTTTGCTGTATATTTCTTTAGATCACGTAAAATTTCCTGTAATGGCTTATCGTTAGTTGAAATTATCAAATGAACATGATTGCTCATTATTACCCAAGCATACACATTCAACCCTTTATTTTTAATACAATAATTGATGCTATCAACAACAATGTTTTTATATTCCATGCGAGTAAATACATCAATCCAATTTACAGTGGCAAAAGTGACAAAGTAAACTCCGGTTGGGTTGTAGAATTTGTATTTTCTACTCATTTTGTTTTTAGTTGATGTGTGGCACAAGTTGCAAACTTGCGCCATAGTTTATCTAAATCCTCAAAACAATTAATCGTTGCCATAACTTTGAACTTTAAACTTTGAACTTTAAACTGTTTATCAACTCTTCCAAATCCACAAGCTCTTGGTCACCGGTTGTCATATTTTTCAGCATGATTTTTTGTGCTTTCATCTCATTTTCGCCGATGATGGCAACGAACGGGATTTGATTGTTATCGGCATACGAAAATTGTTTTTTCATTTTTGCCGATTCGGGATAAATCTCTGCCGAAATGCCTTTTTTGCGCAATTGCGCAAGGATTGGTAAAATATAGGTTTGCTCTTTATCGCCAAAATTTACGAACAGCACATTGGTGGTTTGTACGGATTCTTTCGGGAAACCGTTGGTTTGTTCCAATACATCGAAAATCCGGTCTGCACCAAACGAGATGCCGACACCCGACACATCGGGAAGTCCGAAAATTCCCGTAAGGTTGTCGTAGCGTCCGCCGCCGGTGATGCTGCCGATGGACACATCAAGCGCTTTCACCTCGATAATGGCACCGGTGTAATAATTGAGTCCGCGCGCCAACGTGAGGTCAAGTTCAAGCGATGCGCCGATGCTGAGCAGGTCAATTTTATCGAGAATAAATTCGAGTTCTTCAATTCCCTTTATTCCTATTTCGGATGTTGCCAAAACAGTTTTTAGCGTGCTGATTTTTTCGCGGTTGTCACCGTTCAATTGCATGATAGGCTGCAATTTGTCGATTGCTTCTTTGGAAATGTTTTTTTCGCGCAATTCCTCGTTTACCTTGTCGATGCCCATTTTGTCGAGTTTATCGATTGCCACGGTAATATCCACAATTTTATCGGCTTCGCCGATAATTTCTGCAATGCCGGAAAGGATTTTGCGGTTGTTCAGCTTAATGGCGATGCGGATGTTTAGCCGACGAAATACCTCGTCGATAATCTGAATCAGTTCCACTTCGCTCAACAACGAATCGGAGCCGACAATATCGGCATCGCATTGAAAAAATTCGCGATAGCGACCCTTTTGCGGTCTGTCGGCACGCCAAACGGGTTGAATCTGAAAGCGTCGGAACGGAAACGTGATTTCGTTGCGATGCATCGCCACATAGCGCGCAAAAGGCACGGTAAGGTCGTAGCGCAATCCTCTGTCCGATATTTTGTTGGCTGTTTTTATAGGATTACCTTCAGCAAGGTCGTCGCTGCTCAGGTGCGACAGATAATCGCCGGAATTGAGGATTTTAAACAAAAGTTTATCGCCTTCTTCGCCATATTTTCCCATCAGCGTTGACAGATTTTCCATCGCCGGAGTTTCTATTTGGCGAAAGCCATAAAGACGATAGACCGCTTTTATCGTATCAAAAATGTAGTTGCGCTTAGTCATTTCTGCGGGAGAAAAGTCGCGCGTTCCTTTGGGTATAGAGGGTTTTTGCATCGTTCTTGTTTATTTTAAATTATTTCCTGTATTTTAATTGCAAAGTTACAATTTTCCCTGAAAACGAGAAATAATCGATACCTTGCGAATTGCCTCATCAAGCAAGTCAACTCCTGTTTATCCCAGATGTTGCTCCAATGCATAGCAACGTTCCGTATTACTTGTAATCAAATGCTTGGTTTCGAAGAGGTCTTATAGAAGATGTTTAAGTATTCGAGTTCGGAACGTGGTCAAAATAGGTTCGGAACGTGGTTTAGGGGACTAGTGAACGGATGAGAACGTAAAAAAGCACTTGATAAACGTAGACGTCAGATAAAAAAATGCATCCATATCTTACCTTGGATGAAAAGAAAATATAAATTGTTTATTGTTTTATCGGTTTTGGTTTTCTTCATCTAAAAGCGAGGCCACTTGACACACTTCGTCGTACCAGGCTTGTCCGAACTTTCGAATGAGCGGATCTTTTAAAAACTGAAACAGCCTCACGCCCTCTTTTTTGCCAAGCTTTACTGCCGGCTTGCATATTTGCCACGTGTGATAATTGACGGCGGTGAAATTGTTGTATTTATGCAGGCGGATGGGATAAAGATGGCACGAAATGGGCTTTTGAACATCGATGCGTCCTTCGCGAAATGCTTTGTCGATAACGCATCCGCACACACCGTTCTCGTCAAAATATGTAAAGACACACTCTTCGTCGTTGATGATGGATGTAACCAATTCGCCATCATAATCAATATAAGCAATGTCTTCTTTTTCAATCAGCGACTGCGCTTTGGGTGAAAGCTCGTCCCATATTTTTGGCAAAATCGTTCGAATGGCTTTGTATTCATCCTGTTCTAATGGTGCGCCCGAATCGCCGTCCACACAGCATTGCCCTTTACATTTGCAAAGGTGACAGATGAAATACGACTCAAAAATGTCGTACGATATGATGGTGTCTTGTACTTGTATCATCTTTTGTTGTTGCTCTTCAAAATCGATGGAGAACGCTTTTTTTGATAAATAAGAAACAGGTATACCGTTAATAACGCGCTTACGAGTGCCAAAATGCCAAAGAGTGGCGTTATGCGAATCTCATCGATTTGTGTCAACCACTCTTGGTCGCGACCGATGTAAGTGACAATCACAACCAACGCATTATTAAGAAAATGGAAAAAAACAGGAACCCATAAATTGCCCGTATAAACAAACAGATATCCCAATAAAGCCCCCAAAACAAGGCGTGGAAAAAAACCGAAAAACTGCATGTGAATGGCACTAAAAACAAACGCTGTCGCCCAAACTGCCGCGTGATGATTGTGCCAACTCTGTTGCAAAAGCTGTTGCATGGTGCCACGAAAAAAAATCTCTTCGGATAACGCCGCCATACCGGCAACGACCAAAAGATTAAAAAACAGTGTTATTGGCGACTCATTCCTAAGCATGCTGTTCATTGTTTGTTCGGCACTATTTTCCATTGCGCGCATCCATTCTTCGATACTCGAAAGACTTTCCGGCAATTGCACCGCCTTGTTCCATTGTGCAAGAAAAGCCACCATAAAATAGGACGCAATGAGGATGATTACGCCAAATACGAGTTTCCTGAAAAGATGTTTGCTCTGATTGAGCGTCAAAAAATAAGAAAACGGATCCCTTTCACTTAACTCGATAATTAAAAAGGCGGGAACGATGAAACACAGAAGCTGTTGCGCAACGGTGCCGATGTAGATACTGATAACACTGTCTATCTGTTTGAATAATAAAAACACAAATAGACTTGTAGCTGTCATTCCAACGAACGCCAATAAAAATAGAAATACAACGCGCGAAGCCGGAGAATATTCTTTTAAAATCTTTCGCATATCGCCTCTTTTTGGTTTGCAAATGTACAAGATAATTTTCAATTTTTCGAAGAGATTCTAATCAATGATGTTTTGTTGAAACTGTGTGTTTGAATTTTATTGATTCTTCTTTGTGTGAGTAATGGTTTGGTTGTTAGGCTTGTGGGTTATGATAATCGCTTTCCGGATGAGAAGTCATAGGTTATAAATAAAGATGAATGGCTATTGATATTTTTGATAATAGTTGTGCTTGTTATTTGTGTTATGTATGTTTGCATCAATAAAAATTTAAATGTTAATAAAGAAATAAGTATGGAAACTATTATCAACTCAAAATTACCTGAGTTTAAACTGCAGGCGTTTCACAATGGTGCTTTTAAAACAATTTCATCCGAGGATGTAAAAGGAAAATGGGGAATCTTTTTCTTTTATCCCGCCGACTTTACATTTGTTTGTCCCACCGAGTTGGAAGATATGGCAGAGCAATATGACAAATTCCAATCGATGGGTGTAGAAGTATACTCGGTAAGTTGTGACTCACACTTTGTACACAAAGCATGGCACGACGCATCTGACAGCATCAAAAAAATTAAATATCCTATGTTGGCTGACACATTAGGCCATTTAGCAAAAGCTTTTGGTGTGTTTATCGAAGGAGAAGGTATGGCCTATCGCGGAACATTTGTTTTCAATCCGGAAGGAGAGATTAAAATTGCCGAAATTCATGACAACGGAATTGGTCGCGATGCCTCTGAACTATTGCGCAAAGTAGAAGCAGCTCAGTTTGTGGCAACTCACAAAGATCAAGTGTGTCCGGCAAAATGGAAAAAAGGTGATGCCACGTTGAAACCAAGCATCGATTTGGTTGGAAAAATATAATAACGGCTTATGTTAGATTCTTCATTAAAAGAGCAGGTAAGAGATATCTTTTCTGCTCTTAATTCATCTTATACGTTCGATATTCATGTTGCCGATGAGCACGAAAAGAGAGCAGAGTTGATTGAGTTATTGGAAGACGTAGCCTCTTGCAGTGATAAAATTTCGTGCAAAATACATGAAGGCACAGCTTTGGTGTTTCATCTTTTAAAAGATGGTAAAGAAACAGGAATTTCTTTTCGTGGAGTACCTAACGGTCACGAGTTTACATCGCTTTTGATGGCGGTATTAAATTGTGACGGTAAAGGAAAAAACCTGCCCGATGATGCTCTTTGTGAACACATCCGTTCGTTGAACGGCAAAATCCGCCTTACTACATACGTCTCTCTCACATGCACCAATTGTCCCGAAGTGGTGCAATCGCTGAACGCGATGACTTCTCTGTCGGATAACATTACGCATGAAATGGTTGACGGTGCTATTTACCAAGAAGAAGTTGATAGGTTAAAGTTGCAAGGAGTACCCACTGTTTATGCAAATGGCACAATGTTGCATGTTGGTTTAGGTAATATGGGAACTTTGTTGTCCAAGCTTGAAGAAGCTTTTGGTAGTAACATGAAAAAGAAAGAGATGCCGGAGCGGGAATACGATCTCATTGTGATGGGTGGAGGACCTGCCGGTTCGTCAGCCGCTATATACGCTGCGCGTAAAGGATTGAAAGTTGCTTTGATAGCCGATAAAATTGGTGGACAAGTGAAAGAAACCGTTGGCATCGAAAATCTTATATCTGTCCCCAAAACTACGGGAAGCCAATTGGCTGCCAATCTTTTGGCACATTTGAATGATTATCCCATTGATATTTTTGAAAACCGTATGGTTACCGAAGTGTTTGTAGAAGGAAACAGCAAAATTGTTTCGGTTCGTGGTGGCGAGAAGTTTAAATCACTTTATCTGATTGTAGCTACGGGAGCAGGTTGGCGTCAATTAAACATTCCCGGCGAGAGCGAATATATTGGTCGCGGAGTGGCATTTTGTCCACATTGCGACGGTCCATTCTATAAAGGTAAAAATGTTGCCGTTATCGGTGGGGGAAATTCCGGTGTTGAGGCAGCTATCGACTTGGCAGGCATTTGCAACAAAGTGACGTTGCTGGAATTTCTCGATACCTATCGCGCTGACACTGTTTTGCAGGAAAAAGCACGCCAAATAGCAAATATCGAGATGTTTGCCTCAACGCAAAGTCTTGAAATTTTGGGTGATGGCGAAAAAGTTGTAGGTATTCGAGTGAAAGACCGCAAGACCGAAGAAGAGAAAACCATCGACTTGGATGGTGTTTTTGTCCAAATTGGTCTATCACCAAATAGCAAAGCTCTAGCGGATGTCGTTGAATGCAACCCACGTGGTGAAATTGTGATTGATGAGTTTTGTAGAACCTCAACACCAGGTGTTTATGCCGCCGGCGATGTGTCAACCGTTCCTTACAAACAGATTATTATCGCTATGGGAGAAGGAGCCAAGGCCGCTCTTTCTATGTTCGATGATAAGATTCGCCATTTGAATGATGCATAATGAGATTATTTCATCACAATGGAATTTATTAAGAAAGGATTCAGCTGTAAGTTCGAATCCTTTTTTTATTGAAGGAAGAGAGTCTATGAAAAATTCCTAATCCTAAAAAGGAGAGGGGACTTCTATGATCTTTACCTGTTTCAGAGCAAATGTCCCGGTCCAGATAGTTTTAGTGTGATTTGACAATAATGTATTATCTTTGTTTTTATGAACATATCCGAGTTAATAGCAAAGATATTGTTACACATAAATGATTTATGGCAAGTTGATAATACTGAAATAAAGAAGAACAGAGTTTTGTTGTATCAACAAACTTTCGTTGATAACGAACAGGGACGCTATCCAATTTATGATTACTGTCCTGTACGCATTTTTGTCACTTGGATTTGTGGCAATACAAGCCGAATTTGACAGTTCGTATTCCTTGCTATAAAGAGAAGAAACGAAATTAGCTCGGTAGAATTTCGTTGGGTAGGAGTCGGCGAGCGAATCACCACTTTGCTTGAAGAAAATGATAGACACGTTATTTCTGACAAAAAGCCAAAATCGCACAATCAAGCTTTTGTCGTTAAGCTATTCACAGGTTAAGCAGGATTATGCAAAGGAATGTTTCTCGTCGATTTAGAACGAAGGGGGTGTCGATAAATATTATGCCCATTTGAGTATTGACGAAAAATCAACAAGAAAGGATATCGGTTTTTAAGCACTTTATCAGATAGGTTCACCGGAGTGGTTGTTGAGGTTGTATCCGGTCGAAGCAAGAAAAGCGTAAATAATTTATTTACCGGTATTCCCTCGAAACAGCGTAAAGCGTCACAGTACCATCTTCATGGATCTGTGGGAAGCCTATATCAATGGAGCCAACAAATATTAAAGATGCCAAGCTTAACCGCAATAGACATCAAAACTGCATAAAAAATCGCAATAGAAACGGGTGTGACAAATGCAAAAGCAAAAGACTATAAAGCTCAATACAAAAGGTTGGAGAAATGACGCAAAATTCAGAATGCAATACTTTTTTTTACTAAGATTTAGATATGTATCCATAAATATTAACTCATGCTAAAAATCGCAGAGTGATTTTTTTAGTATAAGGTTCAGTACATCAGTTAAATATGATGTCTGTTTAATAGGAGGTCAAGAAAATGTCTTGGTTCTGAAAACCCTTTCGAATATTTTTATAAACTTGTAGCCGTAAAAGTTGCATTTGACAGTCAGATGCAACCAATCTATTTTTCCCCAATCTATACTAATAAATACAATATATTTCGTATTTTTGCAAAATATAGTGCTTTTTCGTCAACCGAAATGTGCAGAAATTGAGTTTGATTCAATTATGCCATAGAGAAATTGTATTGCAGACACCTATCGTCAAGGAAAAGCCGGACTTAGGTGAAAGTTAAAAATAGACCAAATAATAACAGATTTATAAAAAATGCACCAATTAGAACTCAGCGAACAAGAACTTATTCGCCGACAAAGTCTTGACGCACTGCGTCAAGCAGGCGTAGAGCCTTATCCCGCAGCACTCTACAAAGTAGATGCATATTCTGAAGACATCAAAGAACAGTTTAACGATGCCGATGACACCAAGCGTCAAGTAAGCATTGCCGGTCGCATCATGAGCCGTCGCATAATGGGCAAGGCCTCGTTTATAGAACTGCTGGATTCCAAAGGAAGAATTCAAATATATATTACACGCGACGATTTATGTCCTGATGAAGACAAAAACCTCTACAACACTGTTTTTAAGAAACTATTGGATATAGGCGACTTTGTGGGTGTCACGGGCTATGTATTCCGCACACAAATGGGAGAAATTTCCATTCATGCCCAATCGCTTACCGTGTTATCGAAATCATTGCGTCCACTACCTGTGGTAAAGATGAAAGATGGTGTGGCATACGACAAATTCAGCGACCCTGAACTGCGCTATCGTCGCCGATATGTCGATTTGATTGTAAACGATCATGTGAAAGATATTTTTATAAAACGCACCCGGATATTCAATGCCATGCGTGATTTTTTCAACGCAAGAGGATATTTGGAGGTGGACACGCCTGTTTTGCAAAGTATCCCCGGCGGTGCCGCCGCTCGTCCATTCGTGACACATCACAATGCACTGGACATTCCGTTGTACCTTCGCATTGCCAACGAGTTGTATCTCAAACGCCTTATTGTTGGAGGATTTGAAGGTGTCTATGAGTTTTCGCGTGATTTCCGCAACGAAGGGATGGATCGCACACACAATCCGGAATTCACCGTTATGGAAATATATGTTGCGTATAAAGATTATCACTGGATGATGGAATTTACCGAGCAAATGCTCGAACACGTTGCGCGGGAAGTGCTTGGAACCACCAAAGTAAAAACGGGCGATACAGAAATCGACTTCAAAGCACCCTACCCACGCGTGCCAATGTTAGAAGCCATCAAACAACACACAGGCATTGACATTTCGGGCATGGACGAAAAACAGTTACGCGATGTGTGCAAACAACTCGATATCCCGACTGATGAAACCATGGGGGTTGGTAAACTGATCGATGAGATTTTTGGAGAGAAGTGCGAGAAACACTTCATACAACCTACATTCATCATTGATTATCCCATTGAAATGTCACCACTCACCAAACGCCATCGCGACAATCCCCGCCTTACGGAACGTTTTGAGTTGATGATTAACGGAAAAGAGGTGGCAAATGCCTATTCAGAGCTGAACGATCCCATTGACCAACGCGAACGATTCGAAGAACAACTGCGTCTGTCGGAAAAAGGAGATGACGAAGCCATGTTTATCGACCAGGATTTCCTGAGAGCATTGGAGTATGGCATGCCCCCAACCGCCGGAATGGGTATTGGCATGGATCGGTTGACCATGCTTTTAACAGGGCAAACATCAATTCAAGAAGTGCTCCTCTTCCCACAGATGCGCCCCGAAAAGAAAACGAAAAAAGATCCCGTAAGCAAATACATAGAACTGGGAATTCCCGAAGGCTGGGTTCCGGTGCTTCAGCGTGCAGGCTACAACCAAATATCAGATTTGCGTGATTTGAATCCCAACAAATTACATCAAGAATTGTGTGGGTTACGTAAAAAACACAAGCTGGAATTGACTAACCCATCGCTTGATGAAGTAAAATTGTGGGTAGAAAAAATAAAATAATCTCCTAATTATCATTTATCGAAGAAAAAAACATGGATCATGTAGGGAAGATTTGCATTTTGGGCGGTGGAACTTGGGCTACGGCATTGGCTAAAATTGTGTTGATGAACAAAAAAAACATCAACTGGTTCATTCGTCGAGACAAACAAATTAATGACTTTTACGAGTTGGGACATAATCCTGATTATCTAACAAACGTAAAATTCAATCTGTCACAAATCACCTTTTATTCTAACATTGAGAAAGCAATTAAGGATTCTGACACCATCATTCTTGCCATTCCATCACCTTATGTACGACAATATTTGCGCAAAGTGTGGAACAGCACATTTCGCGGAAAAATGATTTTTTCCGCGACCAAAGGCATAGAGCCCAATTCCAATATGGTGATTAGCGAATATTTGGCAGACAGTTTCAAAATTCCCATTGAAAACACGGGCGTTATATCCGGTCCCTGCCACGCTGAGGAAGTAGCTATGGAGCGCTTGTCGTTCCTAACCATTGCTAGCAAAAACGAAGAAAAGGCAGAACAAATGGCACAGCAGCTTCGTTCACGAATTTTAAAAACATTTGTATCAAACGATGTGGTAGGCATTGAATTGGCAGCTGTGCTAAAAAATATTTATGCCATTGCGGCAGGGATTTGTCAGAGTTTACAATATGGCGATAATTTTCAGGCTGTGCTAATGAGCTATTGTGCAAAGGAAATGGAGCAGTTTCTAAATGGAGTAATTCCTATTAAGCGTAGCATTTACGACATCCATTATCTTGGAGATATGCTGGTTACCGGATATTCACAGTTTAGTCGAAACCGCACGTTAGGAACAATGATAGGGAAGGGCTATTCCATCAAAACAGCGCAACTAGAGATGAAGATGATTGCCGAAGGCTATTATGCCGCCAAGGCCATCCAAGAAATGAACCAACGCTTTAATGTAGAGATTCCCATTGCGCAAACGATGTATGAAATACTGTATGAAAAACTCAATCCCCAAGCAGGTATCAATCGCCTAATAAAGTATTTTTAATTTGCAAACAATCGTCAAAAAAATAATGAGTTATGGATAATGTAAAATTAAACATCAAGCATATTGCAAATGCACTGTCAGAAGAGGAAATCTTACAACAAGCTCCAAAAGCAACAGCATGTAATCAAGCTCTTTATGATGGAAGAAGAGAGGGAGCTGACTTTTTGGGCTGGGTAACACTTCCATCATCTATTTCAGAAGATTTAATCCGCGATATTGAAGACACTGCCGTCACACTTCGCACCTTATGTGATGTGGTGGTTGTTGTAGGAATCGGTGGTAGTTATCTGGGCGCGAGAGCCGTTATTGACGCGCTATCAAACCCCTTTGCACAACTGCAAAACGAACGAAAAGACCCCATTATCTTATACGCCGGCAATAACATCAGCGAAGACTATCTGGCAGAATTGTTAGATTACCTGAAGGACAAAAAATTTGGCATCATCAACATTTCCAAATCGGGAACAACAACGGAACCCGCCATTGCATTCCGGTTGCTGAAAGATTTGTTAGAAACAAACCAAGGAAAAGAGGCTGCACAAAAACAAATTGTTGCCATCACTGATGCGTCAAAAGGAGCACTTCGGGTATTGTCCGATTCCGAAGGATACAAGACTTTCATCATTCCTGACAATGTCGGAGGACGCTATTCGGTGCTTACCCCTGTGGGACTCTTACCGATAGCCGTCGCGGGAATTAACATTCGAGAACTCATCGGAGGAGCACATGAAATTGAAAAAGCGACAAAAGCGGCAACATCGTTTGAGTACAATCTTCCGGCCATTTATGCGGTAATTCGTAACGAGTTGTACAAACGTGGCAAGAAAATAGAAATTTTAGTTAACTACCATCCTAAATTGCACTATTTTGCAGAGTGGTGGAAACAACTTTATGGCGAGAGTGAAGGAAAAGACCACAAAGGTATTTTCCCCGCGGCCGTAGATTTTACCACCGATTTACACTCTATGGGACAATGGATTCAAGAGGGTGAACGCTCTATTTTTGAAACAGTTATTTCGATAGAAAAACCAAATAAAGAATTAAAAATTCCACGTGACGCGCGCGATCTCGATGGACTAAATTTCCTTGCCAACAAACGAGTAGATGAAGTAAACAAGATGGCGGAAGCCGGGACACGTATTGCACACGTAGATGGAGATGTTCCCAACATTATATTGGAAATACCGGAATTGAACGAAAAATATCTTGGACAATTGATTTACTTTTTCGAAAAAACATGCGGTATAAGCGGCTATCTTCTCGGAGTAAATCCGTTTAATCAACCCGGCGTGGAAGCATACAAGAAAAACATGTTCGCACTGCTTGATAAGCCCGGATATGAAGCCGAATCACAAGCTATTAAAGGAAGACTATAAGATTTTCTACGTTCGATTTAATCAAACAAAAAATAACAGGTTTCGTTGTGCCACCATAAGGTGAGCGCAACGAACGCTTTTTTGTATCTATATAAAATGAAAGAAATATTTAAACATTATTTGCAATCGCGTCATTATTCCCAATTTGATATAAAAGCGATACTTTTCGATATGGATGGAGTGCTGTACGATTCGATGCCGGCACACGCCAAATCGTGGCAAGAAACGTTCGAAGAATATGGCTTTGAAAGCACCACACCCGAAGAGTTTTATTTGCACGAAGGACGCATCGGATCACGCACCATCGAAATGATCTATGAACGCGAACGCCACCGCACACCGTCACCGGAAGAAATAAACGAGTTTTATACGCGCAAAACGGAACTTTTTTATCGCTACAACAGCGGAGATATCATTTCCGGAGCCAATGAAACACTTCGTCACGTGAAAGCGTGCGGATGGCTTCCGATATTGGTTACAGGCTCGGGACAACCATCGCTTTTGGAGCGTTTAGACAACAATTTCCCGGATATTTTCACCCCCGAAACAATGATTACCGCGCACAACGTAAAAAAAGGGAAGCCACATCCCGAACCGTATCTGATGGCGTTGCAAAAAGCGGGAAATATTCAGCCGTGGCAAGCGCTCGTTGTCGAAAACGCCCCGCTGGGCGTAGAATCGGCGCACAAAGCCAATATTTTTACCATCGCCGTAAACACAGGTCCACTATCAAATTCCGTTTTGAAAGAGGCAGGCGCGAACCTCGTGTTGGATTCCATGAAAAAACTCAACGAGTGTTTGGATGAAATTGTGAAGATTACGAAAACGGTGGTTGTCTAGGTAGAGTGCAGGTTTGTAGTTCGATGTTTAAAGTTTAATATTTAACATTTAACATTATAAAAATGCAGTTATTGCACCTATGCAGACGATAAATATCGGTCTCACGAACAAGTGAAGCTTCGTCGTGACTAATTACGAATAATAGAGAATTACAAGCGAAAAAAAATGTATTTTCCGCATGAAAGCCGATTCACCTAAGATTTTTTACATCGCACTGTACTTTCTGAGAAAAATCATGTAAATTTGTAGGAGTAATATTACAAACAACTCCACAATGAATATAAACGACCTCGGATTTATTCGCGTGGCGGCGGCTTCGCCCCGGTTGAAAGTGGCCGATTGCGACTATAACCTTTCCGAAATAAAATCGATCATTGAAGCAGCTGCAGACCAAGGCGTGCAGATAATTTGCTTTCCCGAATTGTGCATCACCGGATATACGTGTGCCGACCTGTTTTTCCAAAAAACTTTGCAACGAAAAGCGTTGTTTTCGTTAGAAAAATTATTGTCATTTATTATCGGCAAACCATCAATAATTGCTATCGTAGGACTTCCCTTGCAGATAAAAAACAAACTGTATAATGTGGCAGCGGTGGTTTCAGCCGAAGGAATTTTGGGCTTTGTTCCCAAAACATATATTCCTAACAACAATGAGTTTTATGAAAAACGTTGGTTTGCCTCCGCAAAGGACTTGGACGATATTTTAGCGGAAATTAACTGTGAGCCTATTCCTATCATTACCGAAAAAATTGTTTTTCGCACATCTGTAGCCAACTTTTCTATAGAAATATGCGAAGACCTGTGGATGCCTATTCCGCCATCGTCCAAATTGACGATGCAAGGGGCTGATATTATCTTCAACTTATCGGCAAGCAATGAGTTGGTCGGCAAAAACAAATACCGTAAATCGCTCGTGTTGCAGCAATCGGCGCGATGCAACGCCGCGTATATTTATGCCGCCGCCGGATGTGGTGAATCGACTACCGACATGGTGTTCTCCGGCGCGTGCTTCATTGCCGAAAACGGTGCAATGCTGGCGGAGTCGAAACGCTTTTCATCTGAAAACGAAATTATTATGGCCGACATTGACATTGCCGCTTTACGACACGATCGTCTAAAAAACGCCAACTTCATCTCTCCCAAAAAAAATAACATTTCCGAGATTGATTGCGAGCTGAGCACGCCGATTCCAAAAACAACAATTCGCGCATTCAACCCTCATCCATTTATTCCGGCAAAAGACGCAGCAGAAGAAGACCTCTCCGAAGTGTTCAATATCCAAACTTGTGGATTGGCAAAAAGATTGCTCCATACCGGATTACAAAAAGTAACCCTCGGTATTTCAGGCGGATTGGATTCCACGTTAGCATTGCTCGTCACGGTTAAAACGTTTGATTTACTGAATATTCCGCGTAAAAATATTTGCGGCATCACCATGCCGGGATTCGGCACCACCGACCGCACCTATTATAATGCCATCGCGCTGATGCGCTCATTGGGTGTAACGGTGAAAGAGATTTCTATTAAAGACGCCGTGATTCAACATTTTAAAGATATAGAGCACGACAGCAATACGCACGATCTGACGTATGAAAACAGCCAGGCGCGCGAGCGTACGCAAATCTTGATGGATTATGCCAATAAAATCGGAGGTCTGGTTATTGGTACGGGAAATCTGTCGGAATTGGCACTTGGCTGGGCAACTTACAACGGTGACCATATGTCAATGTATGCCGTCAATGCAAGCGTGCCGAAAACACTTGTCAAATCGATCGTGCAATGGATTGCCGAAACGCAAACCGACGATACCACGCGTGAAGTGCTTCGAGATGTGTTGAATACACCGTTCAGTCCGGAGCTGTTGCCGGTGGACAAACAGGGGAAAATTGCTCAAAAAACCGAAGATAATATCGGACCGTACGAGCTGCACGATTTTTTCCTCTATCGCATGTTGCGCTATGGCGACAATCCTAAACGTATTCTTTTTATGGCGCAGCAAGCATTTGCCAACACCTATTCCGAAGCCACAATTCGGAAATGGTTGAAAACGTTTTATAGACGCTTTTTCGCGCAGCAGTTCAAACGTTCTTGTATGCCGGATAGTCCCAAAGTGGGCACGATAAACCTTTCGCCACGAAGCGATTGGCGCATGCCTAGCGACGCTGTCGCACTGATTTGGTTGCAGGAGTTGGAGTGAAATTTATGATAAACAACATTCCGCAATATGCTGCTTAATAGTTCTAAAATATAATTCTATAATATATAATGAAACAACTTAAATCCCTTTTCACATCCTACACCGGAAAATCAGCCCCACACATCGAAGCATTGCCATCGTCCGGCTCAAACAGAAAATATTATCGACTAACCAAAGGTGACGTGTCGCTTATTGGCGTAAAAGGATTATCGAAAGAGGAAAATCACGCGTTCATCATGTTGGCAAAACATTTTTTCGAAAAGAAATTGAACGTACCGAAAGTGGTTGCCGTTTCGAATGATGAAATGTGTTATTTGCAAGAAGACTTGGGCAATAAAGTGTTGTTCGACGCCATCAAAGCGGGTCGTGCAACAGGCGTTTTTAGCTATGATGAAATTGCATTGTTACATAAAACTGCTGCACTGCTTGCCGATTTTCAAGTGAAAGGAGCCGAAGGACTTGATTTCAGTGTTTGTTATCCTCAGGCAGAATTCAACGAGCGTTCCGTGCGATGGGATTTGAATTATTTCAAATATAATTTCCTGAAAACCACAGGAATGGAGTTTCAGGAAGACCTTTTGGAAGATGATTTTGAGTGCCTTGCAGACAATTTATTGGGTGACGAAAACAGCTTTTTCCTTTATCGCGATTTTCAATCACGCAACGTGATGTTGGTGGACAACAGTCCATATTTTATTGATTTTCAAGGTGGACGTAAAGGTCCGGTCTATTATGATGTAGCATCATTCCTCTGGCAAGCAAAAGCCAATTTCCCCGACGAATTGCGCCACGAATTGATTGAAACTTATATCGCATCGTTACGGAAATATATGGACGTGGATGAAACACATTTCAAGAAACAATTGCGGCATTTTGTGCTGTTTCGCACATTGCAAGTGCTTGGTGCATATGGCTTTCGTGGATATTTTGAGAAAAAACCACATTTTATCCAAAGCGTGCCGTTTGCACTCAACAACTTGCGCCAACTTCTGACAGAAGGATTTGAGCAATATCCCTATCTTCGTGCCATGCTGCAAGAAATGACCGAACTAAAACAATTTGCCGACACCACAAAACGCGAATTGGAAGTGCGTGTGCTAAGCTTCGCTTATAAAAAAGGAATTCCCGACGACCCATCCGGAAATAGCGGTGGATACGTATTTGATTGTCGCGCCATCAATAATCCGGGAAAGTTTGAGCGTTACAATAACGTAACAGGATTGGACGAACCGGTTATCCGGTTTTTGGAGGAAGATGGCGAGATGGCTGATTTCCTCGATAACATCTATCCCTTGGTGGACAGACACGTAAAACGATTTATGGAGAGAAATTTCACGCACATGATGGTAGCATTCGGATGCACTGGCGGACAACACCGCTCAGTTTATGCCGCACAACATATGGCACAACATATTTCGAACACATTCGGCGTGAAAGTAACCCTAATCCATCGCGAACAAAATATAGAGCAAGATTTTAAGAGCCGGAAATAGTGAAAATATTATTCCCTTTTAGGAAATATAGGAAAACTAATCCTTACAATTTGGGAATATGTTTCCGAAATTGTACAGAAAAGAGACAAACACATAAAAATAAATCCCCAAAACATGAAAGCGATGATTTTTGCTGCCGGACTTGGTACACGACTCAAACCACTGACCGACTCTATGCCGAAGGCATTGGCGCGCGTGGCGAATAAGCCGCTGTTGCAACATACGATTGAAACACTAAAAGCAGCCGGATTTGACGAAATTATCATCAACATTCATCATTTTGGCGAACAGATTATCGATTTCGTGCAAGCACACAATGCCTTCGGCATCCGCATTGAGTTTTCGGACGAACGTGAACAATTGCTCAATACCGGCGGCGGCATAAAAAAAGCAGCCCGGTTTTTCGACGACGGAAAGCCGTTTCTCATCCACAACGTGGATATTTTCTCGAATGTAGATTTGCGCCAACTATACACCACCCACCTTAACAACAAGGCTGCCGCGACACTTGTCGTAAGCGAACGTGCTACGACGCGTTATCTGCTTTTTGACGAAAAAGCAACGCTTTGCGGTTGGATAAATAAAAAAACGGGCGAAACAAAATCACATATTCCTGATTTTAATCCTGCATCATATAAGGAATATGCATTTTCGGGGATTCATGTGCTGTCGCCTTCCAACTTTAAACATATGCACAAATTTCCCGATAAGTTTTCCATTATTGATTTCTATCTTGCCATCAGCAGAGAAGAAACTATAAAAGCTTACGTTCTAAAGAATTTGAGCGTTGTAGATATTGGAAAAATTGATACGTTGAAAAAATTAAACAAAACAATTGATTTTTAGAATGCTAATTTATTTTACATAGGTGATATAAAAATAGAGAACCCTTCCCATGCGGGGAAGGGTTTCTGATTTTCATTACAAATCTCAACAAATAATTAAAAAAAATGAAAAATCAATCTCTAAATTTTGCTTTTAAAAACTCTCGATTCAAACGAGCAATGTTCGTAATCGATATATTCTTAGGACATTCCACTTCGCATGCTCCGGTATTGGTGCAGTTTCCAAAGCCCAGTTCATCCATTTTGGCCACCATAGATTTGGCTCTGCGAGCTGCTTCCACTTTGCCTTGCGGCAATAGCGCCAATTGACTCACCTTGGCAGAAACAAATAGCATGGCTGAACCGTTTTTACAGGTTGCAACGCATGCGCCACAGCCAATGCAAGCAGCAGCATCCATTGCCATATCTGCTTTATCCTTAGGGATTGGTATGGCATTGGCATCGGGAATGCCTCCGGTATTAATCGAAACATAACCTCCCGCTTGGATAATCTTGTCAAACGCATTACGATCGACCATCAAGTCTTTAATTACCGGGAATCCGGCAGAGCGCCACGGTTCAACAGTAATCGTGTCACCATCATCAAACTTACGCATGTGAAGCTGACACGTTGTAATATCTTCATCGGGACCGTGAGGATGCCCGTTGATGTACAGGCTACACATTCCGCAAATACCTTCGCGACAGTCGTGATCGAAAACAACAGGTTCTTTGCCGCTGTTCACAAGTTGTTCATTCAGCACATCAAGCATTTCAAGGAATGAGCTTCCTTGGGAAATGTTTTTCAGCTCGTAAGTTTCAAAAGCACCTTTTTCTTTTGGCCCTTTTTGTCTCCAAACTTTTACTTTGATATTTATATTTTTATCCATTGTGAATTCTAATTTACTGATTTACATTTTGTGATTTCTTCATTCACGAATTTATGTCTTATAGTTTCTGGTTTGACGCTGTACAAACTCATAATTCAACATCTCTTTGTACATCTTGGGTGGTTCGTTTTCACCTTGATATTCCCAACAAGAAACATACGAAAATCGATCATCATCACGCAACGCTTCTCCCTCGGGGGTCTGATGTTCCAAACGAAAGTGTCCGCCGCAAGATTCTTCTCGGTCTAAGGCATCGTGTGCCATCAACTCTCCGATTTCTATAAAATCTGCCAAGCGCAATGCTTTTTCCAACTCCATGTTTAAGGTGTGTTTGTCTCCAGGTATACGAACATTTGTCCAGAAGTCCTTCTTCACCTCTTTCAATCTTTCGATGGCATGACGTAATCCTTCCGCGTTGCGTCCCATACCAACAAAATCCCACATAATGTGTCCCAATTCTTTATGGATATGATCAACGGAATGTTTTCCTTTGATATTCATCAGTCTATCAATACGATCTTTTATCTCTTTTTCCGCTTTTTCAAATTCCGGTAAATCGGTTTTAAAGCGCGGAACATTTATTTGGTCTGCTAAATAATTTTGTATTGTGTATGGAAGGACGAAGTAACCATCGGCAAGGCCTTGCATCAGAGCAGATGCACCTAAGCGGTTGGCACCGTGATCCGAGAAGTTTGCTTCACCAATGGCAAATAGTCCCGGAATGGATGTCATTAATTCATAGTCAACCCAAATCCCACCCATTGTGTAGTGAATGGCCGGGAAAATCATCATCGGCGTTTCATACGGATTGTCATCCACAATTTTTTCGTACATCTGAAAGAGATTGCCGTAACGTGCTTCAACCACGTCTTTTCCCAAACGATTGATGGCATCTGAAAAGTCGAGATAAACCGCCAGACCGGTGTTACCAACACCATAACCGGCATCGCAACGCTCTTTGGCGGCACGTGATGCCACGTCACGTGGTACAAGGTTACCAAATGCAGGATAACGACGTTCCAAGTAGTAGTCACGATCTTCCTCTTTAATTTCCGTAGGTTTCAACTTACCTTCGCGTATCGCTTTCGCGTCTTCAATCTTTTTCGGGACCCAAATGCGTCCATCGTTACGAAGCGACTCCGACATCAGTGTTAATTTCGATTGAAACTCACCATGCACCGGAATACAAGTGGGGTGAATTTGTGCCATACAAGGATTGGCAAAATAGGCTCCCTTTTTATAGCATTGCCATGCTGCCGAGCCGTTAGAGTTCATGGCATTGGTAGAGAGGAAGAATGCGTTTCCGTATCCACCGCTGGCAATAACTACGGCATGAGCCGAATAGCGCTCAATTTCTCCTGTAACGAGGTTGCGAACAATGATGCCGCGCGCGCGTCCGTCAATGATAACCAAATCAAGCATCTCGCGACGCGTATAGAGTTCAACCTGTTTCTTGTTTACCGCGCGGCTCAATGCGGAATATGCTCCCAACAGCAATTGCTGTCCGGTTTGTCCGCGCGCGTAAAATGTGCGTGAAACCAATGCTCCACCAAACGAACGGTTGTCTAACAAACCGCCATATTCGCGTGCAAAGGGAACGCCTTGTGCCACACATTGGTCAATGATGCTGTTAGAAACTTCTGCCAAGCGATATACATTGGCTTCGCGAGCCCGATAGTCGCCCCCTTTGATGGTGTCGTAGAATAAGCGATATACAGAGTCTCCGTCGTTGGGATAGTTTTTGGCAGCGTTTATGCCACCCTGTGCAGCAATAGAGTGAGCACGTCGTGGCGAGTCTTGTATGCAAAAATTTTTCACCTTAAATCCCAGTTCTCCGAGGGATGCTGCTGCCGATGCCCCTGCCAATCCCGTTCCTACGACAATAATATCCAAGCGTCGTTTGTTTGCAGGATTGACCAACTTTTGATGGTCTTTATAATTTGTCCATTTATCTGCCAAAGGTCCTTTCGGTATCTTTGAGTCGCATTTTATTTTGTTGTCTGCTTGAGTAGTTGTTTGTTCTACCTTTACAGTATCGTTGTCTTTTTGTATCATAGCCTGAGTCTAAATTTTAATGATAAACGTGTAATTATGCTGCCAATCCCAATAAATAATATACAGGAACAGAAACAAACAATAAACAAACAATGGTTGCCAAGGCATAAGAAATCTTTTTCAAGCGAGGCAACCACACGTTATTGCTCATTCCAAGAGTTTGCATTCCACTCCAAAATCCGTGTGTTAAATGGAACCAAAGTGCCAAAATCCACACAATGTAAATAACGCAGTAGATAGGATTTGAAAAGAGCTGTTGAATAAAGAAAGCCCCATCGGTTGGATTATGAAAACCATGAGCCGCATAATCATGTCCATAAAGGAGTTCTACCAATTGCATTTTAGACCAAAAATGGAACATGTGCAAGACCAAGAAGCCTATTACAATAACACCAAGAATCAACATGTTTTTCGATGCCCACGACACTCCGGTCTGTCTTTTTGTCACGGCATACCGATTGCTCCCTCTCGCTTTTAAGTTTTGATAGGTAAGAACCAGCGCATAAATAATGTGAAATATAAAGCCTAAAGCGAGAATAACTGTCGCTATCAATGCATACCAATTGGCACCAAGAAAACCGGCCACCGCATTGTATGCATCCGGGGAAATAATGACTACAAAATTCATGATGCTGTGAAACAGTACGAATAGGACGAGAAATAAGCCTGAGAGACTCATAACAAATTTCCGTCCAATAGAAGATTTAGCTAGCCAACTCATAAAGTTATCGTTTTAATTAAATGATGATATGAATTTCTATTCTTTTGATAAAAGAATGCGAAATATTTTTTGATAATTGCTATTTATCTACAAAAATAGCATTTTTAAACATAAACGCAGAAGATTTTGGGCTTTTTTTTTGTTCGGAATTTCAAAATGAAACCAAAATCAATCAATACGAAATACAATGCATTGATAACCTGGGAGCTAAAACGAAAACTATTTTTCTAATTTAGACCGGTTCTAATAAAGATTTTTTGATGCTGTTTTGCACTCTCAAACAAGAAAATGAATAAATCGAGGAAACATTCGCCAATATTAGATTTTTTCCCCTACACTTTGTTTTCAAAGAGGAAAAAGCAATAAAACAATTAACGTAAAATTCGCGCAGTGAACACGTGAAGAACACAAAGGTGGAACCTATTGCATCCGTTTTATTATGCTGTAAGCGGCCACAACTCCCAATTCGCCGGCTTTTCTTAAATCATCCAATCCCAACTCCGTATCACCGATAAAAAGACGTGCAATGCCTCGATTGAAATATGCCTCCGCAAATTGCGACTGCTCTTCAATTGCCTTCGTGTAGTCGTCAATGGCGGCTTTGTAGTTTTTTTCACGGCTGTAAAATTCAGCACGATTATAGTATGCAAAGGAAAAACGCGGATCAAGCTTCAGAACGGTTTCATAATCTTTCATGATGGCATCATATTCGAATGGCTTCATCGAGAGTGGCTGAAAATCATTTTTCATTGCGGCAGTTTTATTTTCACCTTTTGTCGTGGCAAAAGAAACATCAGGTTGCACCGTTCGCGAAAGTGTTATATCTTTATCGTTTTGAGAATCAAATTCCGATTGTTTAGAACGGGTGATGGCACGTGCAAAATATGCTAACATAAAATCTTTTTTTATGGCAATGGCTCTGTCTAAGTCGTTCAACGCATTTTCATAATCTTGCACCAACATATAGTCTATTGCTCGACCAAAATAGAGAGACGCATCGTTGGGGTTGTTTTTTATTTTTTCTGTGTAAACATGGATGGAACGAAAGTGTGTTTGTATTTGCAGTTCGTTGAGTGACGCGTCGCTGTTCGTGGTTTTCAAAATCCATGAAAGACCCAAATCGCGGTTGGCGCTATCCATCGAAGCCGAGTAATACACGGGGCGATTTATATCCTGCTTTTTCTCATAATAAGAAAGCACAAAGCGCGGCTCCAACTCAATTTTCGAGCTTCTGTTTTGTACTTTTCCACGGCTTTCTCGTTGGTATTTACTCTTTCCGGCATTTTCTTTATCCGCGACGACCAACAAGTTGAACTTTTCGATGTCCTTGTCGGTTTCTTCGCGTGTATCTTTGTTTTTATGCTTTTTCGTTGTCTTTATTTTGTCTGCTTCGGCTGGGCTAACAGCACGTTTTTTTGCCTTATTCTCTTCGGCGCGCGCTAACATGAAA
Source organism: Bacteroidota bacterium (assembly GCA_023418255.1). Classification (GTDB taxonomy): domain Bacteria; phylum Bacteroidota; class Bacteroidia; order Bacteroidales; family Dysgonomonadaceae; genus JAEZZZ01. The sequence goes on along the minus strand of JAEZZZ010000149.1, from coordinate 4,738 downwards.
TCTTTTTCAGCACCCGACAAATCACCCGCTTCGTGCTTCAATTGCGAACGCATATAATATCCGGAAAAATAATCAGGATGCTTTTCCAGAACCACATTCAAATCCTGCAACGCTCCGCGCTTGTCGCCAATTTCATTTTTCAAAACAGCACGATTAAGATAAGCGATGGTATTGGTTGGTTCTTGCGAAATCACGTTATCAAAATCTTCAATAGCACGGTTATTGTCCGCCACTTGTGCGCGCAGCAAGCCACGATTAAAACGCGCTATGAGATTGCTCGGATCCATCTCTATGACTCTGTTGTAATCATCCATCGCGCCGCGCAAATCGTTTAAATTGTATTTTATCAATCCGCGATTAATATAGTTCCCTTCAAAATAGGGATCAATGCGGATGGCTTCGTTTAAATCATCAAGCGCTTTCTGATATTTATTTTGTTGAAGGAAAAGTAACCCTCGGGCGGCAAACGATTGCGATGTGTATGGATCCACTTCGATAGCTTTGTTATAATCGTTCATCGCTTTCAGGGTGTCGTTTGTCTCTAAAAAAAGCTGAGCACGCGTAAGATAACCGGGCGCATAATTGGGAAAACGGCGCAGCAACGCATCAAAAAACTTTTCGGCAATATCAAACTGCTTCAATTCCATATTTACAATTCCCATATTTACCAATGTAATCTGGTCTTCGGGAAAAAATTCCAAGCTTTGGCGATAATCCTCCACCGCCGATTCATATTTCTTCTGATTTTGTCGCGCGGCACCACGCAACCTAAAGGCTGCCGTATAGTATGGATTGCGTTCCAGACATGATGTGCAATCATCTTCAGCGCCCTTATAGTCGTCAAGCATAAATTTTGCCATGCCTCGATAGTAAAACGGCTCCGCAAGATATGGCTTTGCACTAATCACCTGGTTGAAATATTGTATCGCCAAAACATAATCTTCAAAATAGACTGCATTTTTACCGATGGTCATCACACGGTCGGTATTCACCTGCGCATGGACGCACAAGCTGACTGCACTTAGGATGATGGCGAAGAAAAGTTTTTTCATTTCAGTTATTTGTTTCTTTTTCTGTTGCGATACATTATACAGTTATAATGTATTTGAATCATTAAAATCAAATTCGTTTAATCTCGAAAAATATAATACATCTTATCTTATTATATTGTCTCCACAACACGTGAACCATCTTCTTCGACACGAAGTCTGATTTTTAGTGCGTTATCCGGAAGCAATTCCTCAATCAACTCAGGCCATTCCACAAAACAGATGTGTCCGCTGTAAAAATAGTCTTCATACCCAAAATCAAAGGCTTCTTCTTGCTTCTTGAGCCGATAAAAATCGAAATGATAAATAGTGTCGGCATCTGCTACATTATATTCATTGATGATGGCAAATGTCGGGCTTGTAACGGTTTCCGTAACTCCCAACTCTTCGCAGATGGCTTTTATAAAAGTGGTTTTACCGGCTCCCATTTCGCCATAAAAAGCAAAAACAGTGTGCCCATCCATTGCTTTTACAAACGAACATGCTGCTGATTTTACATCGGTCAGATGGTTAATTTTCAATTTCATAGATGCACTTTTAACTGAGCATTTTAAATATTTATAAACCACAAAGATAGCTATTTGAACGGCTATTTCTTAAAAAAAATAGAAAAAAATAGTTGTCAAACGACATTATAAAGAAAAAGAGAATTAATCTGAATATTTGCCAAATTGATGAAAAAAGTCTATTTTTGTTTCGTTATCCTATTAGTACAACAATACTTTATAAACCAAATAATAAATTAAAACAAACACACTTATGTCAGTATCAAAAAAAGCTCAATTGTTTATAAATCAGGAAAATAAGTTTGGGGCACACAACTATCATCCGCTACCCGTAGTTTTGTCAAAAGGAAAAGGATGCTATGTGTGGGATGTGGACGGAAAGAAATATTTTGACTTTCTTTCGGCATACTCTGCCGTAAATCAAGGACATTGCCATCCCAAAATTGTGGACGCGCTAAAAAAACAAGCCGAAACTCTTTGCTTGACTTCACGCGCATTCTATAACGACTGTTTAGGCCCCTACGAAGAATTTGTTCACCACTATTTTGGATACGATAAAATGTTGCCGATGAACAGCGGCGCCGAAGCGGTTGAAACGGCATTAAAGTTGGCGCGCAAGTGGGGACACGAAGTAAAAGGAATTCCCGCTGACGAAGCCCTCATTATCGGCTGTGAAAATAATTTCCACGGTCGCACCATCACCATCGTGTCGCTTTCTACCGATCCCGACGCGCGCGGTTCGTACGGTCCTTACACGCCGGGCATCGAGGTGATACCTTATAACGACAGTGAAGCTTTGAAAAAGGTATTGGAAGAAAAAGCCGACAAAGTGGCCGCATTTTTAGTGGAACCGATACAGGGCGAAGCAGGCGTTTATGTTCCCGATGAAGGGTATCTAAAAACGTGCTACGAACTGTGTAAAAAGCACAATGTGCTATTTGTCGCCGATGAAGTGCAAACAGGCATCGCTCGAACAGGAAAAATGCTCTGTTGCGAGCACGAAGGCATCCGACCCGACATTGTTGTTTTGGGTAAAGCCATTTCAGGCGGTGTTCTTCCGGTTTCGGCAGTTCTTGCCGACAATTCCATCATGATGACAATAAAACCAGGACAACACGGATCTACCTTTGGGGGATTCCCTTTGGCATGCCGAGTGGCACAAGCGGCGTTAGAAGTAGTGAAAGAAGAAAGATTGACGGAAAAAGCCGCTCGCTTGGGCGAAATATTCCGTCGCGAGATGAACGCTTTCAAAAGTCCGATGATAAAACAGGTACGTGGTAAGGGATTGCTTAACGCTGTTGTTATTGAGCCCTACAAGGGAAATGAGGCGTGGGATGTCTGTTTGAAAATGGCAGAAAACGGACTGTTGGCAAAACCAACTCATCGCCACATCATTCGCTTTGCGCCGCCATTGGTTATTACCGAAGACGAATTGATGAAAGCCATTGCCATCATAAAAGAATCTATTCAATCATTTAATCATTAAATCAATAAATTTATCAAAATGCAAACCACCAGTACTATTTTAATGGTTCGTCCGGCAAAGTTTGCCTTTAACACTGAAACGGCGACGAACAACCAATTTCAAAAAGCTACAGATCAGGCACAAGTAAATGAAAAAGCCATTGAAGAATTTGACCGTTACGTTGAACTGCTGCGCCGGAATGGCATTGAAGTAATTGTTGTTCAAGACACGGCAGAACCTCACACTCCGGACTCAATTTTCCCGAACAACTGGTTCTCAACACACGCCACAGGCGAGTTGGTACTCTACCCGATGTTTGCTCCCAATCGACGTCAAGAGCGCAAAGAGGCGGTTTTGGATTATCTGAGAAACGATTATAAACCAAAGAAGACTATCGACTTGACACATTATGAAGAGAAAGGCCTCTTTCTGGAAGGAACGGGCAGCATGATCATCGATCACAACAAGAAAGTAGTTTACGCGTGCCGTTCTCCACGCACCGATGAGACAGTTTTCAACGATTTTTGCCATCAAATGCAGATGCAACCACTCTTGTTTAGCTCAAAGGACAGCCAAGGACAACCCATTTATCACACTAATGTGATGCTTGCCATTGGAGAAAAAATGGCAGTAATATGTTCAGAATCAATAACGGACAAGCAAGAAAAAGAAAGTGTGCTTTCATCTTTGAAAAATGCGGGAAAGGAAATTGTGGATATCTCGCAAGAGCAGGTTAAAGAGTTTGCCGGAAATATGTTAGAGGTGCAAAATAAGCGAAAAAAAACGTTTTTGATTATGTCGGCAAGAGCAAAAAAATCGCTTACGAATGCTCAAATCAGCCAAATTGAGAAATACGACACTATTTTAGCTCCCGACCTTGCCATTATCGAAACGAATGGTGGCGGATCAGCACGCTGCATGTTGGCCGAAATATTTAAATAGAAAAATCAATTTCTAAGAGGTTTTCAGTAAATATTCACATTTTTTCGCTTTCTTTGCAATTGAAATAAATTCTAACCCTATTAAAAATAGATATCTATGAGTTTCAAAAAAGAATTGAAAGAATTTTTAATGCGTGGCAGCGTGGTTGACATGGCGGTTGGTATTGTTATTGGTGCCGCGTTTGGTAAAATTGTGACTTCGTTTGTGAACGATATTCTGATGCCCCCTATCTCACTATTAGTCGGCGATAGCAAATTTTCAGAAATGAAAATTGTATTTAAAGAAGCGATAATGGAAGGGGACAAAGTGGTAAATCCTGCTATTACATGGAATTACGGAAGTTTCATTCAGGCAGTGGTTGATTTTCTCATCGTCGGTATCGCATTATTCATGGTGATAAAAGCGATGAACAAGATGAAACGCAAAAAAGAAGAAGAGCCGGCAGCGCCTCCTGCACCATCAAGAGAAGAAATATTGCTTGCCGAAATCAGAGATTTACTGAAAAAACAGTAAACAACGCGTCGCTTTATATTGTAAAAAACCGTTCGCCAAATGCCGAACGGTTTTTTTTGGGGATGATTGTCACAGGATTAAAAGAAAAAATATTTTTTATCTCTATTTTTGTAACCAAAATTAATGAGTTGATGTCTTATACAATAGTCCGTTAAAAATTTACTATATGAGTCATGCAGCAATGGCTGCAAACTCCACGAGTTCTTTAACAAGTTTATCATTTAATCTTCTGTTCGGTTTTATGCCAGACACGCAAATAAATC
>JAEZZZ010000041.1 GCA_023418255.1 Bacteroidota bacterium | reverse complement strand
CTTTGTTTTTGCGGAGTAAGAAACGTTCAAAAAACAATCATCGGATTAGAAAATAGTAAAACCATTCATCCCACAGAGGAAAAGAGGGGCAAAGAAAATGGAAAGTGTTCTTCATGAATAATGCGGGCTAAAAAAAGGACAAAATATCAGAGGGTTATTGTGCACAATAGCCCTCTGATTTGTACTTGTTGATTGACTATTTACAAATGATGGTTCTCTACTGATTAAATACCTTTTATTATTCATTCAAAAGCGGATTGGCCTCACGCGCCGACTTTGGAATTTGCAACGTATAACGCGGGTCGCTCTTTTTCAACACACACTCCACGCCTTTCACCGTTTTTCGCACTTCCGGCTGAGTTGTTCTGCGCCAGTCATACCATTGATGTCCTTCCAGCGCCAACTCTTTTTCGCGTTCCAAAAGGATTTCATTTACCAACGCGTCACCCGACAACGTATTCAACTTCTCTATCTGCAACGCATACGCCTTCGGCGTATATCTGTTTTTCAACAACTCGCCCAAATAAGTGCGTGCTACGGCATCTTTGCCCAGTCGCGCATATGACTCAGCGGCATTCAAAAACAACTCACTTCTTCTGAACGTTACTTTTTCATTTTTAGAAGCCACTTTATTGGTAACTAAATAGCCTGAAAATGATTCTGTAAAATAATGCTTTGGACGCAAATCGCCATCTTTATATGATGAAATAAGTATCTCCGAGATAGAGGCATAAGAAGTTAATTCGAGGCGACTTGGATATTCAAGGGATAATATGGCTTCTTTCGATTTATAATCTGTGTTAGGCACATATTCATCACTGTTCATATCCTCCAACGCTTTGCTTATTGCCAATGCTTGCGTGGATGCATCAAGCGATTTTTGCCACTCTTTCATATAAAGATAGACGCGTGATTTCAACGCGTGCAGTCCTTCCAACGAAAAACGGTATCTGTTTTCGCCTTCTTGTTGCGAAACTTCAAGATAGGATTGCGCGTTATTAATATCACTTAAAATTAAATCGTACACTTCTTGCAGAGTAGCTTTCGGATAGGCTTGTTCAACATCTATTTTGGTAGAAATCGGAATTGCCTTTACCGATGAAGCTGTTGACTTATCATATATGGGCGCATACATATTTGCCAACTCAAAATACATGTACGCACGCAGCGCGTATGCCTCGCCAATGATTTGTTTTAGGCTTTCTTTATTGTCATCTACGGCATTGGGAGCGTTGTTGATTATTTCATTCGTGTAAAAAATCACTTGATAAAATGAAATATAGGGATATTCCTGTGTTTTATCGTCGGGATTTACATCGTTCCACATATAAATATCTTTAAACATGTCAAATCCGTCCAATCCCATTCCCCATGGGTCGCCTTCGGGATTGAAATGCGTTCCGCGCATATTCAGCAATGCTTTATGACTCGGCACCAATTTATAAGCCGAGTTAATGAAGCCTCTGTATTCTGTGGAATTTTCCGGTATTACTTGTCCCACAGGTGTGATATCCAAAAAGCCGTCGCAACTGTTCAGGAAAACTCCCAGAAACAATGCGGCACACAATGTATATACTTTATATTCTCTCATTTTTCTACTTTTTTAAAATGTTACATTCACTCCAAACGAAATGCTTCGCGGTGTGGGTTGAGCATAAATATTCCCATAATTTTCAGGGTCGAAATAGCCGTTATAATCGCTTCCGAATACGAACGGATTGCGTGCCTCCAAATTAAAACGAATGGATGACACATGATTGCTTTTGAGCACATCGTGCCCCAATGTATACCCCATGCGAATACTGCTTATGCGCATGTAACTCAGTTTCTTAATCCAAATATCATAATAATTATAAGAACTCGATGGGTCGTAGCTGTTAATCCAATTATATGCCATATCCATATCGGCATCGTCCATATTTCTTTTCAGAATAACGGGATATGCTCCTTCTTTATTTTTCGGATTCCATACGTCATTCATTTGCGTGGTATAGTTGATTCCCGGGTCTACTTTTGTAGGATTGTAGAACGGTGTGGCACGTACGGTTCTGTCCAAGAAAAAGCTCGAAGAGATAGAGAAATCAAGATTTTTATAGCTAAATCGATTGATAAAACCACCCGAAAAACGAGGATCGACATCACCCATATAGGTGAATAATTCCCTGAATTCTTTTGCGGAATACTTCGTAAGCACATCGCCCCACACACCGGTATCTAAATTGTAAAACTCTTTCATCGAAAGTGTTTCTCCCTCTTTTTTACCTTTAAATCGCATCAAACCGGTTTTAGGATCAACTCCCGCTGTTTGGATGCCGAACACGGCATTCACCGGATAGCCTTCCAAGGATGGGAAATAGTTGTTGTCGGGAGTGTTGATGCGATGCACTTCGCTTTTGTTCTGTGCGATATTGAAATCGGTTGACCATCGGAAATTTTTTGTTTTGATATTCAGCGTAGAAACTGACAACTCCCATCCGGTGTTGGACACCGCCGCCCAATTAAGATTCACAAAGTTGAATCCATTTTCGTGAGGCAAAGCTTTCGAGTTAATCAAATCGTTGCTATACCGGCGATAAGCATCAAAACTTATATTGATTCTATTCTCAATAAAACCCAAATCGAACCCGATATTGGAAGTGCTTGTTTTTTCCCAGCGTAAATATTGGTTGGGTGGCGATGTTACAGAAATGCTCGGCACATTTTGTCCTTCAAAGAAACCGGTAGTGCTCCACTCGCCTTTCACAAAAGGCGATGTTTCTTTATCGATATTCCCCTGTAAACCGTATGATGCACGCAATTTGAAGTTGCTCAACCAAGTGATATCTTTCAAAAACTCTTCGCGGCTCACATTCCATGCGCCGGAAACAGACCACAACGGCAAATAGCGATATTTTGGATCGACACCAAAGAGGTTAGAACCATCGTAGCGCACACTGCCAAACAACGTATATTTGCCGTTCAATGTATAGGAAGCGGTGCTGAAATAGGAAAGAAATGCATTTTCGATAAATTGTTTTCTGTATTGCTCTAAACTTGCATCGTGCGTATTGCTGTAACCTTGCGGAAAAACGATTGGCTTGGTTGTGAGCGAGTTCGGATCGAACCCGAATCCTTTGGTACGAATATCGGTGTAGTTGTTGCGACGCATTTCCATACCCGCCATTATATCCACATCGTGATGTTCATTGAATCTTTTTTGGAAAAAAAGTTGATTTCGCCAATTATATTGAAAAAATCGATTGTTCCAGTTTTGAATGATGCCGCCTTCGGGAAGGACCGATTTTCCGCGATAACTTTTTGCATCTCTGATAACACGTGTATAAAATGTTTCACCGTCGGTGAATTTCTCGGTCGCGCCGTTTTCAACCTGCAATCCCAATTGAGAAGAAAGTTTTAAACCGCGAATTATATCATAATTGAGTTCAAAGATAGACTTTATCGATTGATTCTTCAACGAATACGATGCATTATTTTGTTCTTCGAGATAGTTGAACGGAATCGGCTTGTCGCTCGTATTCATCAAATCAGGGTCGTAAATATATTTCCCGTTTTTGTCCAACGCTTCGAGATATGGATTCACTCTGCGAGTATAATTCTGCGCGTTGGTAAATCCTCCGTTTACGTCCGACACATACGATTTTCTGTCGTTTTGATTAGCGAACAGTCCTACGCTGAAATTTAGTTTCGAAGTGATTTTGAAATCCGTATTCATCGAAATGTTAAATCGGTCAAACGAGGCACCGCGAGTGGCTCCTTGTTCGCTGTAATATCCCGTGCTGAAATAGTATCCGACTCTGTCGGTGCCGCCCGAAAGACTAAGTCCGTATTGTTGATTTACGGAAGAGCGATATATTTCGTTAAACCAATCGGTTCCTTGCGTACGCAAAGCGTTGATTTGTTGTTGCGCTTCGGCTGAAATTTTCGAAAATCCGTCTTTCTTGAAAATCTCCATTTGGTCGGTAGAAGTCAAAATGCGCGATACTTCGCCATTTTTCGAACGATAGCCGTGATATGGATGTTGAAGCAGACCGAGTTCAAAATCCACTTTTTGCGTGGCATTCATTAAATTGAGTCTTTCGAACCGCGGTTTGAATGTATAAAATAAATCGGACGAAAAATTGATGCGCATTTTGCCCTCACGACCTCGTTTTGTCGTAATCACAATCACGCCGTTTGCCGCTCGTGCGCCATAAATAGCTGTTGCGGCGGCATCTTTTAAGATGGTGATGTCTTGAATATCATTTGGATTTAATCCCGCGATGGACATATTGGAAAGGTTGTCGATATTGTCCGAATCTTGAAAATCTTTTGGCACTTCATTACCTTCCAACGGAATACCATCCAACACCCACAACGGATCGGATGAACCCGAAAGCGAAACCGTACCGCGAATGCGGATTTTGTTGGCAGCGCCGGGCGCTCCCGATGTGGGACTTGTAACGACACCGGCAATTTGCCCCGACAAAAGTTGGTCAATATTAGGCACACCCACTTGTTTGATTTCATCCATTTCCACTTTGGATATGGACGAAGTGAGTTTGCGTCGTTCGATGCGTTGATACCCTGTGACCACTACATCGCTCAGCATCTTGGCATCTTCCGATAAGCTGATATTATATGTATCCGTTTGTGTCAGCACGACGGTTTTGGTTGTGTACCCAACATAGCTGATAACAATCTCTTTGACTGATCGTGGCAATGTAAACAAGAAATTACCGTCATAATCGGTTACGACACCTTGCGGGGCGTAACTCCCTACATTTTTCTCGTTTGGCGAGATAAAAACCGTAGCTCCAATCATCGGTTCTTGTGTTTTGCTATCCGTTATGCGCCCTTTAATGGTGCGCACGTTTTGTGCAAATACCACACATCCAATCAATTGGAAAATGAAAAGGATAAGCGTTTTTTTCATTGAATAATGTTTTATATTGTATTTAATAACTTAATGCACTATTGATGCGCAGCAACAAATCGTTATAATGATAGCGAGTTGCCATGTCGCCCGACATGCGATTTTTATCAATGGTTTTTTGTATTCTCAACAGCAATCCGCGTTTTACGGATATAGCATCGGAAATTCTGTCGGAAAGCGAACCATAGAAAGAGACATTGCGTATAACACCCCTTGACGAATAATTGTCGTTGGCAGCATGCTCGTTGTGCGTTAACGATTTACTTTTTTTCGTAACAGCATCGGTAGAAACCGCTTGAATAAGCGCATCGACCAATCCTTTCTGCACAAAGCGTTCTTTGACACTCAATGTTTTTCGCTTTTCGCTCTTTTTAAATACAGCTTCGTAAAGCATATCCATCAACTCTACCGGCGTAAATGCCTCTTTTCCGTTGTAATATTCATTTTCGGACATACGAATCAAACGTTTATTATCGAGTAAATCCCAGAAAATATAACTTTGGGCATTTTTCAATAACAACGAGGGAGCATTTTCCACAAAACCATCCGGCGTGCTTTTAATCGGGAAAGTATACCTATTTAAATCGCTCTCAAAAAGCCAATCCGTATCGGCGATTGTTTCGCGAATTAAAAACTGCACCGATTGTTTTTGAATATCTTTCGGCACAAATGTGTATGTCTGATTTTGGCTGTGACGTGTTATATTTTCTAAATATATCCCGCCGACATTTGCCAACGGATGATAGACCAAATTATTCCAATGGCTGATAATGGCATAATAAAGCCGTCCGGCTTCCGTATATCCTTGCTGTGGTTTTCCTGTAGCTGTGATGCCAATCACTTTCGGCATCAACCGTTTTAAATTGGCAATGCCGTATTGGCTCGCTTTTACGGGATTATCACCCAAATCTTCCGTTTGTGCACGAGGGTCAACCGCACTTCGCGGATCTTGCGCTTCGCTGTATCGATACACATTTTCCGGATGACGACTAAGCATTTCAGCCAAAAATGCTTCTTCTTCATAAGGACTTTGTTTTTCTGTCCATCGATAACCATACTCAATTGCAAATAAGTCATAGATACCGATTTGTGGCGAAAACACTTCGACTCCGTCTTCCGGTTGCGCCACATAATTATAGCGTGAATAATCCATGATGGATGTGGAAGTGCCCCATTTTTTCACAAAATTATTGCTTCGCAATGAATCTACGGGAAAAAGTGAAGAGGCAATCATATTGTGGCGCAATCCGAGTGAGTGTCCCACCTCGTGGCAGGCAACAAAACGCATGGCGTCGCCCAACAAATCTTCCGATAAATTCCACAATTGCGCATCGGGTTGCGTGGCTCCGGTTTGTATAATAATCCAGTTGCGCAACATTGACAACACATTGTGCCACCATATAATATCGGCTTGAATGATTTCACCCGAACGTGGATCATATACCGACGGCCCCATGGCATTCATTTTTTCGGATGCAACGTACGTGATACTTGAATAGTTGATATCATACGGATCTATTTCGTCCGAAAATTCTTTGGCGATAATGGCATTCTTAAATCCGGCTTTTTCGAATGCCTTTTGCCAATCTTCAATACCCGTTTTCATATATTTACGCCATTGCTTGGGTGTGGATTTATCGAGATAAAACACAATCGGCTTTTTCGGTTCTACGAGTTCACCGCGCAAATAGGCCGCTTTGTCTTTCGGCTCTAATCGCCAGCGTGTAATCAACTCTTTTTTATCAACATTATTCTGATTATCAGAATAAAATGTGTATGGAACGGTAAAATATCCAACACGCGGTGAAAGAAAACGTCCCGTCATCGGTTTTTCGGGCAGCAACACTAAAGATGAAACCGACTCAACAGTCAGAAAAACAGACGCGTGACCTTCATCCACTTTTGTCGAGAGTTCGGATACAACGGCAATGTTGTTGTCGTAGGCTCTGGCTTTAGTGATACGCGACAAATCTTTGTTGATATTTCCACCGATGCTAATATTCTTATATAAATTATTAAAAAGCGTGGATGTCCCGTTATATAAATCATTCACTTTCACCAACACGGCACTTGAGTCCGGCTTGTAGGCGTCTATTTTCAGAAATCCCATCAGCGGTGAGATAAAGTTTTCGTGTACCGAGTGCGCTATAAAATCGCTTTCGGGATGATGTGGTTTTGGTCGCACATTGCGGATAAAAAGCCTGTTAGATGACTTGTCGATTTCGAAACGAATCAATGTGTTTTTATAATTGATACCTTTGTTTATGCCCGCATCGTTCAGTTCGTAAGGGACTTTTAAGATTCTATTTACAATAAGAAAATCACGTTTTATCAAACTATCGGGAATTTCAAAATAATAATCGCCTTTATTTTCATAAATAGAGAATAATCCTCTCTGGCAGCGCGAACTGTCGATAATCTCCTGATAACGCAGAGCATTGTTTTGTAGGCTATCTTTTGGATTTTTGTTTTTACCCGAAACAAACAACACATGCAAAGCTAAAACTGCAAATAGAATAGTACCCTTTTTCATGCAAAAATAAAATTTTTCGCAAATTAACACCATTCGCCACATTTAACAAATAATAAGTAGTGAATGGGGATTTTTTTGTAGTGAACTGGATTATATTAATGGAATTTCGGCAACAAACTGTTCATTTCGGATGTAAAATGAACACGGTGCGGAAGTGAGATAAGAATATCGCTTTGTAAGGTTATCCAATCCGATACCCGAAGTTGTAATTTGTTCGATCGGGTTGTAGTTATTTGTCACAACAAGCTGATTTCCTTTGGATTGAATTTTGATAAAAAGTTTTTCTGAAGAGGACATTTTTGTATGCTTGATGCAGTTCTCAATCAAAAGTTGCAATGACATGGGCGGCAGTTGACGCTTTAAATCTTCTTTGGGAATGGATATTTCCACTTCAATTCGTTCGGAAAAACGAATTTGCTGTAAATAAATATAATCTTTCGCAAAATCGAACTCTTCTTGCAGAGAAATCAACGTGCAATTTTCTTGCTTCAAGAGATATCGATAAAGATTGGAGAGTGCTACGGCAAAGCGTTTTGCCTCAGCCGGCTGCTTATTTACCAACGCTTTAAGACTACCGAGCGAATTAAATAAAAAGTGAGGATTCAAACCGCTCTTCAACTGCTCCAATTCCGTAGCAAGCACTTGCTGTTTCTGTTGTTCATTTTTGAGTTCTAACTCAATTTTTTCTTGCAGAATATGTTGCCTTTGTAGGAATTCTTTTTGCCAATGCAGAATACCAAAAAAGAATATAACCACGAAAGCCAACAGCGCGAGCAACGCCGTGTAAATAAATGCATTTTGTGTCTTTGACACAAAATCCTTGAAACTCAATCCGGGAATACTTGCCGTGAAAAGCCACTGTTGACCGCCCAATTCCGCCATATCATAATAGCGATATACGGGAATTTGCAAATATTCTGAATAAGTCTCTTTAATGATTTTCTCACGATAGAAATCTTCGGTACATAAAAAATCTTTTTTTACAGGTTTACCAATTTTAGTCTCATCGGGATGAAAAATATATGTATTATTTTGGCTAAGTGTCACATATGCGGGTGAAACATTTTTATCTCTGCTTATTTTTTTATGCAAATCCATTAAATTTACTTTCAAAGAAAGTGCTTTATTTTGTAAAGTGTTCTTCGAACCTAATGGTAGCATAAATTCGAGACACTGTGTAGAATCATTGATTATGGGATGGATTTGATATGTCGCAAAACGAGGATTTATTTCTACAATTTTAACTTTTCGAAGAATGCTGTCTTTTTGCGAAAAATAGCGAATCGTTTCACTCAGATTGCTTTCTGATGAAAGCATCGTATACTTTATATATTCTAATTGATCTACATAGCACATGACTATTTTTCTCATCGTATTGATATTGTCTTTTGCCACATTATCTACCATCATTTTAATGCGCTCATTGGCCTCCTTTTCCACCAACATCCCTTTTCGATAAGAAAATCCGATGAGAAAAAGAAACAACAAAATGCCCATCCAAAAATAGGGCCTGAGGATGATTCTATCTTTTAATTCTTTAACCATGCTTTAAATTCTGATGTACGCGACTGACTGACAAATAGATGAAAAGGAGTGTCCACATTCATAGACACCTCAATCCTTCCTTTTGAACAGATCGTCCATCCCATAATGTGCTCTTTTTGAATGATATATGTTCTGCTTATCCGAAAAAACAGATGCGGATTTAAAATGGTTTCTAATTCTTTAAGTGTATGGTTGCAAAAGAAACGTTGTCCCTGAGCACTAAAAGCAAATACATATCGGTCATCTGCTTTGAAAATAGGGATATCTCTTGTTTTTAAGATCTTCTTTACCGGGCCTTGTGACACAATAAGCTGCTCGCTATATTTTTTATTGTCAGTTGACATTTCCGATGCAAATTTTTGCAACTTTTCCAAATAAGCCTTACGTAAAAAATAATATTTTTCCAATGCTTTTCGAATCTCTTCCTCATCTATTGGCTTCAATATATATGCGATGCTATTTACATCAAATGCCTGAATGGCATACCGGTCATATGCTGTGGTAAAAATAACCGGACAGGAAATTTTTATTTTCTCGAAAATAGAAAATGAAAGCCCGTCACTCAATTGTATATCCATAAAAATTAAATCGCACGAATACTTTTTCAGCCATGCTAACGAATCTTGGACACTTGGCAGTTTGCCAACAATCCTGAATGCTGAGTTTATGCCAAGCAACTTTTCTTCCAACTCACTTGCTAACAACATTTCATCTTCGATAATAAGAATATCCATTTGGATGCAATTTAATTTATTAAAAAAAACAGCTCGAAGCAAGAGCATATTTGCCAAAGACAGTTTATTTTCAATACAAACCTCAAGTTTTAGAAACGGTTTTGAGTTTCACGAATGATATAATTTTGTTTATTCTTTAATGTTGTTTTTTGCTTTTTTTCGTGTCGATAAACTTTCATTTCTTCCAAATACCCCGCTATTTGATGCGAAACAAAAGACCAAATCCATTAAAATGACTACAAAAATATTGCACAAAAAACTCAAAACCGTTTCTAAAACTCAACAGGAAGCTCCTCTTGTTCCTCATCCGGTGGATCTTTTTTGACTACCCAAGCACTCATTTCCCACAAAAAATAGAGCGGAATGGTAACCACAAAGAGCGAAAAAGGATCGCCTGACGGGGTAATAATGGCAGCAAGCACCAAAGAAGCGATAATGGCATGACGACGAAATTTTCGAAAGAATGAGCGATAAATCAAACCCAAATTGGAGAGCAGCCAAAACACCAAAGGCAACTCGAATACCACACCCATGATTAAAATGAGTGTGTAGAAGTTGCTCATATAGGAGTCGAGTGAGAGTTTGTTTTCGATGCTTGCACTCAACTCAAATGTAATCAAAAAACGAAAAATAAGCGGAAAAACAATAAAATAGCCCACTAAACAGCCCATTACAAACATGATGCCGCCAAAACCGAATGCTTTTTTTACGCCTCGTATTTCATTTTCATACAATGCCGGACTTACAAATCGCCACAATTGATACATGATAAACGGAATCGAAAAAAGAATACCAAAAGCAAATGAACTAGATATGTAGGTCATAAACTGCGTTGTCATATTGATGTTCAGTATCTCAACGCTAAACTCATCGGCAGAAAAACTGGGAAGAAATGGCAACAGTTGGTGTGCTTTTTCAAAAAGTCGATAAGTGACAAAATCGGATGATTTGGCTGCTAAAATCACCGAGTCGAAGATGTAGGGCGTGACAATAAATCCCGCAATTGTGAATAGAACCACAATGGCAATGATGCGAATCAGTGTCCATCGAAATTCTTCCAAATGATCCCAAAAGGACATCTCTTTTTCGTTCATATCGATTCGGTGAAAAAATAGCTTTGCATCTTCCGGTTATCATTTGAGCATAAATGTAAACCGACGAGCTGAAACCGGGTAAGAGTAGGAGCGTTCGTTTGCTAGTTTATTCTTGATTCTTTTTTTCGGTCGGATCGCTCTTGATCTCATCTTCAATGTCGTTTAACCCTTTTTTGAAGCTGCTGATTCCTTTACCCAAACCTTTCATAAATTCGGGGATTTTTTTTCCACCAAAAAGAATTAGAATTACAATGATAATAATGGGAACTTCCCAGCCCTGAATATTCATGAATAATGGTGTTAGCATAGCGTTTCTCTATTTTATTGTTGATTGAATCTTATTTGATTTTCTCTCTTTGTGCAAAAATAAAACGAATTATCAACGTTGACAAAAAAAAGTGGATAAAGTTATTTAAAAGAAATGGCGAAAATTATCGAATTTATTGATGGATAGCAATGTCCATATAAATTGGCAGATGGTCGCTATACCCGCCAATGTAACGTGGGCCTAAGGATGTTCGATAGGGTTGTTTGCCGCCATAGCGTTCATCTGCTTCAAGAAGGAACGGTGCTTTATAGATATGTGCTTCGTTGTTTTTTATTTGCAGACGACTCTTTTCGGACAAAAAGTTTCCACTCACGATGAATTGGTCTAAAATCTGCCAACGGCCTCTATATTTGTAAGTTCCCAGATCACGTTCTTTTATACGATGAAAGAACATATTATAAAGTTCATGATTGTCAAGACAATAGTTTATGCTACGCGCTTTCAATACTTGAAAAAGACTTTTGTCGTCGGGACAATCGTTAAAATCGCCCATGATGATAATGGACGCGTCGCGCCGAATGTGGAACAAACTGTCCGCTTTTGCCCGAAGAAGCCTTGCCACGTCCACCCTTGCCGGTTCAGACACTTTTTTCCCGCCACTTCGTGAAGGGAAATGGCAGACGAAAATGTCCAATGTGTCGCCCGTGATTATTTTTCCGGTCGCATGAAGAATATTTCGTGTTGGGCGTGTGTTCTTTTTGCTAAACGCGACTTCATACTCATTTTTTTCGAGCAATCGAAAGCGATGCCGTTGATACAACAAAGCCACATCAATTCCCCGCAAATCAGGCGAATTGCTTGTGATAAACTCATATCCTTGCGCACGCAACGGCGAACGTTTTGTAAGGTCAAAAATAACGCTATCGTTTTCTATTTCACACAGCCCGACTAGCACGGGCGATTGCATTTCGCCAACGGCGGTTATCACGCGCGCGATGTTTTTGATTTTTTCCCAATATTTCCATGGCGTCCACCTCATAAAGCCATCGGGGAGAAAATCATCGTCGTTTTTTATCGTGTCCTTTTTCGTGTCAAAAAGATTTTCCACATTGTAAAACATCACACGAAAATCGTTTTGAGCCTTGCCTTTGCCCACGCAAAAAAGCGCAAGCAAGACGATGAGAGTAAAACGTGAAAAAACGTTGTTTGCGGGCATAATTATATCATGCAAACAAAAGAGGTGCTTCGCACTAAATCGATGGCAACCTCTTTTATTCCATTTATATCTTTTATATTATGATTTATCTACGAATGCGACTCGGGAATATTTTCCAGAATTTTCACCAAAAAATCCCAAAATTTCTGTACCGAAGAAATTTTCATTTTTTCGTCGGGTGAGTGCACATCTGTCATATCCGGGCCGATAGAAATCATGTCCAACGACGGATATTTTTCAAGAAAAAGACCACATTCCAAACCGGCATGAATGGCTTTCACTTTTGGCATTTTGCCATACAGTTGGTTATATTGCGATTCGGCAACTTTCAAAATGTTCGAGTTCGGATTGGGTTTCCAACCGGGATAACCCTCGTTGTTAATCACTTTGGCACCTGCCATTTTAAAGACAATGGAAACCATGTTTACAATATCTTTTTTGCGTGATTCAACCGAACTGCGTTGACTTGTCCCAATCTCAATGGTGTTGTGTCCTTCGGGCAACATTTTCACAGAAGCCAAGTTTGTGGATGTTTCTACCAGCCCGGGAATGTCGCTGCTCATTCCCATCACGCCATGCGGTGCGGCGTATAAAACCGAAACCAGTTTTTTCGAGAACGATTTGCTCATTCGTGTTTCGGGAGCTTTTACTGATTCCAGCACAATATCCACATTCGGGTCAGTGCTTTTGTATTCCTCTTGCACATCTGCCAAAAAGCGATTGAGCTTTACGCGAACATCCTCTTTATATTTTTCTTTTACACCCACCACCGCGAATGCTTCACGCGCAATCGCATTGTGCAGATTTCCGCCATCAATTTCGGAAAGCATCATGCCATATTTTTTATTCGAAATGGAATATAAGAAGCGTGCCAAAATTTTGTTGGCATTGCCAAACTCTTTGTGAATATCTGCCCCGGAGTGCCCGCCGCGAAGTCCTTTCACATGCACTCTGACCCAAAAATAATGGTGTGGAACTTTTTTAGGTTTATATTTTAAATATGCCTTTGTCGTTTTACCGCCGGCGCATCCAATATATATTTCGCCTTCCTCTTCGGTGTCTAAGTTGATAAGGATTTTCCCGGTCAAGAAATCATTTTCCAACGACGCGGCACCGCTCAATCCGGTCTCTTCGTCCACCGTAAAAAACGCCTCAATCTTCCCGTGAGAAAGGTTGTCCGATGCCAAAATCGCCAATTGCGCGGCAACACCTATCCCGTTGTCAGCACCTAAGGTTGTACCATCGGCTTTTACCCAGTCTCCGTCGATGATGGTTTTTATCGGGTCAGTATCGAAATTGTGTTCTATGTCGCTATTTTTTTCGCACACCATATCAACGTGTGATTGAAGAATCACGGTCGGAAGATTTTCTTTACCCGGTGTTGCAGGTTTCGTAATAAGAATGTTTCCGGCTTTGTCTTGCTTGGTGTCCAAACCATGTTTTTCGCCAAATTCGAGTAAATATTTCAATATTTTTTCTTCTTTCTTGGAGGGTCTCGGAATTTGTGTGATGTCGTAAAAGTAGTTCCAAATCAGCGTTGGTTCTAAATCTTTGATGGTCATAATCTGTCAATTTGTTTGTGTTTATATCTTGTTTTTACAAAATAATTTTTCGCTAGCACCAATCGTTCGTCGGTTGCTTTCGGTTATTATTTTATTCATCAAAAATACAAAAAAAAACGGGATAATCAAAAAATTTACTATCTTTAATATGAAAAATTGAGTTTTAATTGACCAATTAGCGTATCTTTGTGCATAAATAGAAAAACAATATGCTAAAAACAATATTTATTGGAGCAGCCTTATTGTTTATTGCCATTCTTTTGATGGGAATGAGAATTTTCTTTTCTAAAAAAGGAGAATTTCCCAACACCCACATTGGTGGCTGCAAGGCAATGAAAGACAGAGGGATTGGGTGCGCCACATCACAAGATGCGGCCATGCACACTGCCTTTAGTCCGGTAGAAAAGATATTGAAGTCTAACAATTTATAATCAAAAAAATAAAAATGAAGAAATCCTATTATCCGTATGCCATTAGTGCTGTTTTAGCGGTGGCAATTATCGTACTTTTCATATTGCATTTCACATCCAACTCGTCCGGAAAATCTGCTGTGGATAAAAATCTGTCCACAAGGATTGACGATTCGTTGTTTACGTTGCCGGTAGCTTACGTGAACTTGGATTCTCTTTTGATAAATTATAATTTTGCCAAAGACCTCAACGAGATGTTGATGCGCAAAGAGGAGAGCTCACGTGCGTCGCTCAATCAAAAACAGAGACAATTGCAATCGGCAGCCGAAACGTTTCAGCGCAATCTGCAAAACAATGCCTTTCTCAGTCAAGAACGTGCTCAATCTGAACAACAACGCATTTTGAAGATGCAGCAAGACTATGAGCAAATGGCGCAACGTCTGGCACAAGAGTTTGCCATCGAACAGCAAAAAATGAATATGGAGATGGAAGACACCATCAAAATAAGATTGAAAGAATTTAATGCCACACGCAATTATCAAATCATTTTCAGCAACACCGGCACGGCCAATATTTTGCTTGCAGATAAAAAATATGATATTACCGGTGAGGTTACTGACTACCTGAACAAAAAATATGGACCCGCCACATCGGCAACAACTACAGAAAAGAAAAAGAAATAAACCATCCGGTGATGAATAACAATAAGGCGCTTTTTTAGTGCCTTATTTTTTTCCACGTCAGATTATTTTATTCGGTGTGAAACACTTTCAACGATACATTGCAAATCAAAAAAGAGCGTTTCTTGATGTTGACTTGCCACAAGAGCATCCGATGAAACTCATCGTCGTAATTCCTTGTTACAACGAACCCGATATTGTGGAAACGCTCTACAGTTTGATGGCTTGTGCCGCACCACCAAGTCAAACGGGAGTATTTGTCATTATCAATAGCGAGATCCAATCACCGCCGAATATCGTTGTGCAAAACAGACAAACGTATGAGCAATTGGTGCGTTTTGCAGCAAAAAACAACACCCCCCATCTTTCTTTCTATCCATTTCTTTTTGAAGACCTGCCACGAAAGCATGCCGGTGTTGGATTGGCACGAAAAATTGGCATGGATTTGGCGATATCACATTTCTTGAAAACCTCATGTCCCGATGGCGTCATTATATCTTTGGATGCGGATTGCACGTTGTCGGAGAATTTTCTTCTCCACATCCATCATTTGTTTGACAAAGAGAGGGATGTAGCTGTTAGCGTGCATGGTTTTTGGCATCGTGTTGAGCCACCAAATAGAGCTTTGGAAAACGCTGTGCGGCAATATGAGCGCTACTTGCGTTATTTTAGCGAAATGCTTCGTTTTATCGATTTTCCCTATCCCTATCACACCATCGGCTCCGCCTTTGCCGTTTCGGCAGATGCTTATGTACGTGTTGGAGGCATGGGACGACAGCAAGGAGGCGAGGATTTTTATTTTTTGCAAAAAGTGTTTGCATTGGGAAAAGTGAGAGAACTGGACGAAATAACAGTTTATCCGTTGGCGCGATTCTCTGAACGCGTACCGTTTGGAACAGGAAGGGCATTGAGCAAGATTCTGCAACATCCGCAAGAGCAATTGATGGCATACACACCGGAGTCATTTCTCGTCTTGAAGGCTTTTTTCGATAATAAAGATGCTTTTTTCAAACAACCGAGAACCGTTGTGGCAACAATGCTCGAAACGTTGCATCCTGTTCTCATTCATTTTCTGAAAGAGATAAAAGCCACCGAAGCCATTGACGATTGCAACAATAATTGCGCCTCAACGGCGACATTTAACAAGCGTTTTTTTCATCATTTTGATGCATTCAAGATTATCAAATTTCTAAATTATGCGCATCAAAACGCCTTTTCACACCAGCCCTTGGAGATTTGCATCGGCAGGATGAAAAATATTCATAACGAATTTTCTTGGTAGATTGCCATTCGGTTTGTATCTTTGCGACTGATTCATAAGATTTTTTAGTGTTACAACAGTTGCATTTTATGGCTAATTTTAACATAGTAGAACTCACAAGCGTTTTCCTTGCTCTTTTTGCAATCATTGACGTAACGGGATCGGTGCCTATTTTTCTCAATCTTCGGAGTGAGAACAAGGTAATTGAGCCGTTCAAAGTGTCCATCTATTCCTTTTTCATCTTAATTCTTTTCTTCTACGTAGGAGAATGGATATTAAAGCTTTTTCAAGTGGACATCTCTTCGTTTGCGGTTGCAGGGGCATTGATTATATTAATCATTTCTGTGGAAATGATTTTTGGTATCGAGGTTTTTAAATACGATGGCAACGAATCAGGCAGCAAGTCGGCAACATTGGTTCCGGTTGTTTTTCCGCTCATCACCGGACCGGGTGTATTTACAACGCTTCTATCTATGAAAGCAGAATATCACACAATCAATATTTTAATTGCATTGGTGATAAACCTCATCATCGTCTTCTTTGTCATCCGTTTTGTTGACGTCGTGAAAAAAATTATTGGTGTCGGTGGAGTTTATATACTTCGTAAGTTTTTTGGTGTCATCCTGTTAGCCATATCTGTGCGGCTCTTGACATCAAACATGAGTACGCTTATTGAATCGTTTACATAGCGCGATCATTCCTTTTTAACGTCTCTCTTTATTCATTAGCTTTTTTTATCGCAATTTCCTGTGATATCGCTTCTTTTTATACAGAAAAATACCTATATTTGTATTCTATAATTAAAGTAAAGAATGCTTGGTTATCATTCCTGTTTGTAGTCATTTAGATAGATAAATTCATAATATAAAATTCAAAAAAAGACATGAGAATTATAAGTATTTTAGGTCGCGAGGTGTTGGATTCTAGAGGAAATCCCACGGTTGAAGTTGATGTAATTACTGAATCCGGCGCGTTTGGACGTGCTGCAGTTCCTTCGGGAGCCTCTACAGGCGAAAATGAGGCCTTAGAACTACGCGATGGCGACAAGAGTCGCTATGGAGGTAAGGGTGTTTTAAAAGCAGTCAGTCATATCAATGATATCATCGCTCCCGAACTTGTGGGAATGAGCGTATTGGAACAAACTGATATTGATGCCAAACTGGTTGAACTTGATGGCACAAAAACAAAATCAAAATTAGGTGCCAATGCCATGTTAGGAGTTTCACTTGCTGTCGCGAAAGCAGCGGCTAACTATCTTGGCTTGCCACTCTACCGATACATTGGCGGAACAAACACCTATGTGCTTCCCGTTCCGATGATGAACATCATCAATGGCGGTTCGCATTCCGATGCCCCCATCGCGTTTCAAGAATTTATGATTCGCCCTGTTGGTGCATGCTGTTTCCGCGAAGGATTGCGCATGGGAGCCGAAGTGTTCCATGCGTTGAAAAAAGTGTTGAAAGATAAAGGACTAAGCACTGCCGTGGGTGATGAAGGAGGCTTTGCCCCCAACTTGTCCGGTGGCACAGAAGAGGCTCTTGAATCAATTTTAACAGCAATAAAAAACGCAGGCTACAAGCCCGGTAGCGATGTAACCATCGCATTGGATTGTGCTGCTTCAGAATTCTTTAAAGATGGCGTCTACGATTACTCTTTGTTTGAAGGAGCAAATGGCAAAAAACGTTCGGCGGCTGAGCAGGTAGCATATCTCGAAGAATTAATTAACAAATATCCGATTGATTCCATTGAGGACGGAATGCACGAAAGCGATTGGGACGGTTGGAAACTGCTTACTGAAAAAATAGGCAAAAAATGCCAATTGGTTGGCGATGACCTGTTTGTTACCAATGTCGAGTTCTTGAAAAAAGGAATTGAACTTGATTGTGCTAACTCTATTCTTATCAAGGTGAATCAAATTGGCACATTGACCGAAACATTGAACGCTATTGAGATGGCTCATCGTCACGGATACACATCTGTTACATCTCATCGTTCCGGTGAAACGGAAGATTCTACCATTGCGGACATTGCCGTAGCCACCAATGCAGGACAAATCAAAACCGGTTCGCTAAGTCGTTCCGACCGTATGGCAAAATACAATCAATTGCTTCGCATTGAAGAGGAGTTGGGCGATCGTGCCGTATATGGTTATAAACGAGTAAAATAAAAAAACCAATCTTATAAACATTATACGTGATCAATAATAAAAATAAAAAGCGTTCTTCTTTCCGGAAGAGCGCTTTTGCTTTTTAGGTTTTTCATCCGATATGAACGTGCATAATAGAAAGATGTTACATCATAAAACGAAAATTAAAATAAACACCGCACACGCAAAAAACATAACAACATAACAATCAATATATTCCTTAAAAATCAGATTCAAATATTGGATTTCCAAATAAAATTGCTATTTTTGCAACCGAAAAAGAACGAATAACAAACAAGACTATTTTATATGGCAACAACAGCTGATTTTAGAAACGGAATGTGCATTGAGTTAGAAGGACAATACTATTTTATTGTAGAATTTCTTCATGTAAAGCCGGGAAAGGGAGCTGCTTTCGTGCGCACAAAACTTAAAAATGTAGCTACCGGACGTGTATTGGAAAAAACATTCAATTCGGGAGTAAAAGTGGATGAAGTTCGCATCGAAAGACGTCCTTATCAATATCTTTATCGCGACGATATGGGATATCACTTCATGAATACCGAAACATTTGAGCAAATTCCCATTCCCTCTGAACAAATAGAAGGCGTGCAATTCCTCAAAGAGGGAGATGTGGTAGAAGTGCAAACACACGCCGAAAGTGGCACCATATTGACTGCGGAAATGCCCGTGCATGTTATATTGAAGATTACATATACAGAGCCGGGATTGAAAGGCGATACAGCCACAAACGCGCTCAAACCTGCCACCGTTGAAACAGGAGCCGAAGTTCGCGTTCCTCTGTTTATCGAAACCGGGGAGTTGATCAAGGTAGATACGCGCACCGGGAATTACGTAGAGCGTGCAAAAGAGTAATATTCAAAAAGATGCACACATCTTCAGCCTGATATAATAGATCGACGCAACATAAACTGCGCGTTGAGAAATAGATACAAACTGCATCCGTAAAATTATGGATGTAGTTTTTTTTATATCAATTATATTTCCTGAAAAAGAAGAACAAATAGCTCGTTTTTTATATATTTGCTTTCTTCAGTCATGTTTAAATGTTACTCAAATGCCTAAATTAAGTATCAAAGAGTGGGCGGCAGAAGATCGGCCACGTGAAAAATTATTAATGAAAGGTGTGGTGGCACTATCTGATTCGGAGCTACTCGCTATACTAATTGGTTCGGGAAACGACAAAGAGAGCGCGGTTGAACTTTGCAAGCGCATCTTGAAGGCAAACGACAACAATCTGAACAAATTGGGAAAAATGAGTGTAAGTGACTTGGTGAAAAACTTTAAGGGAATTGGACCGGCAAAAGCCATTACCATTATCGCCGCGCTCGAACTGGGAAAACGAAGAAAAGAGAGTGAACCGACGCAGCAAAAAAAGGTAAGTTCTGCACACGATGCGTTTCTCGCCATCTATCCAATTCTTAGCGACTTAAATCACGAAGAGATGTGGGCGATGCTGCTCAATCGAGCAAACAACATCATTCATACGTTTCAAATCAGCCGTGGCGGCTTGTCGCAAACAGTTGTGGATATACGCATTATTTTGCGCGAAGCGCTCAATCATTATGCTTCAAGCATCATTTTGGCACACAATCATCCATCGGGGAATTGTCAGCCAAGTTCGCAAGATATAACCATTACAAAAAAATTAGTAGAGGCAGCCAAATGGATGGATATTGAAGTGTTAGACCATTTGATTATATCAGGTGATTCTTATTACAGTTTTGCAGATGAAAGGGGAATATAAATATAATATGAAGCAAACGCATCTTTACACAATAAACATGGCACTTAAGCTTACCAACCGTAAACAATATGGCTTAAAAATGGTTTTATAAAAAAACGAGGAACATGAACGAAGAATTACAAGCATTACAAGACAAAATAGTCGTTATGCTGCGTACAGTGTACGACCCCGAAATCCCGGTGAATATTTACGATTTGGGAATGATATACGACGTAGATATTGACGAGGGAAACAACGTAACCATCGAAATGACCTTCACGTCGCCAAATTGCCCGGCAGCAGACTTTATTCTGATGGATGTGCGAATGAAAATTGAATCCATTGACGAAGTGAACAATGTAGATATTAATCTCACGTTTGAACCACCTTGGGACAAGTCGATGATGACCGAAGAGGCTTTGTTAGAACTGGGAATGATGTAAGTTTTCTCCACTCTTTCAAGGAAAATAAGGTAAGCAAATGCACAAAGGGAGATAAACGTTGTCCGAAAAGAATCCATATCCACAATTGAAAATAAAATATCAATTCAGCAACGACTCATGTCGCCCTCTTATTTTGGCATCTTTATGAAAGAAATATAATGACACGTAACAAATATTATTTCCTGTCGGATGTACATCTTGGTTCGCGTTTGCACGCGGATTCTATTGAAACAGAACGAAAACTGTGTCGTTGGTTTGATATGGTTCGTCAAGATGCAAAAGCCATTTATCTGATGGGTGATATTTTTGACTATTGGTTTGAATATAAATATGTTGTACCAAAAGGATTCACACGAACACTCGGAAAAATTGCCGAAATAACCGATGCCGGAATTGACGTTCATTTTTTTATTGGCAACCATGATTTATGGCTCACCGACTATCTTGCCAAAGAGTGTGGCATGCAATTGCACTTTGAACAACAAATAACACCCATTGAAGGAAAAATATTTTTCCTTGCGCATGGCGACGGATTGGGTGACGATTCCACTTCGTTCAAGATTCTGCGCCATATCTTTCACAGCAAAATAGCTCGTAAGTGCTTCTCGTCCATTCATCCGCGCTGGACGATTCCATTGGCGCACGCGTGGTCAAACAATAGCCGTGAAAATGGCTACACGCCCGATTTCTTGGGCGAAGAAAATGAGCATCTTGTAAAATTTGCCAAACAACAATTATCCAAAACACCGGAAGTTGATTATTTCATCTTCGGACATCGTCATATTTTTCTCGATATGAAGATTAACAATAGCGCACAGATTTTTATTCTCGGCGATTGGATTTATCATTTCTCCTATGCCGTATTTGACGGTGAAAACGTAGCATTGAAACTATTTGAAAAATAGAATCTCCTTTTTCATAAAAAACTCGTCTGAACCTTTCACTCATCTGTTTTATTCAAAAGAAGAAAACAGTTTGTTGAAAAAATCCCACACTACAATTCCGGCAGTAACGGACACATTCAAAGAGTGCTTGGTGCCGTATTGAGGAATTTCAATAACTCCATCCGAGGCGTCGACAACCGATTGTTGCACGCCATGCACTTCGTGTCCAAAAACGATGGCATATTTCATTTCCTTGTCACAGGTTATCTCTTGCAAAGGAATGCTGCCCTCTGTTTGCTCAATAGCATAGATTTTATATCCTTCATCTCGCAGTGCCTCAATAGCCGAAAGAGTGTCGTCGAAATAGCGCCACTTCATAGAATATTCCGCCCCAAGAGCCGTCTTATGAATTTCTGCCTGTGGCGGTGTGGCCGTGATGCCACAAAGAATAATTTCCTCCACTCGAAACGCGTCGGCGGTGCGAAAAACTGACCCAATATTGTGTTGACTTCGAACATTATCCAAAACCATCACCAACGGTATTTTTTTCTCACCGCGAAACGTTTCAATACTGACTCGATTAAGTTCTTCCACATGAAGTTTGCGTCTGTTTGTCGGGTTTTTCTGTTTCATAAAGCAAGAAAAGATAATTTGGGCAATCTATTTATCAATTATTTCTCAGGATGAACAATGGCGCGTACCGCGAACCATGCATGATGCAGCCATGTGGATATTTTCCCATAATGGTGCACCATTATGTTGTATCGCTCTGTCAACGAAGCACAACGGTTTTTTGTCGTGAGTCCTTCATTTAAGTAGCGAATGAGAATTTGTCGCGAATGAACGATAGACGTCGCTTTTTTCATCATGCGTATGCACCAATCCACATCGGACGAAAAGCGATAATGTAAGTCGTACGGCTCAAATAATTCGCGTTTGACAATAAAAGCTTGGTGACAGACCAACATTCCATTTTTAAAACTTTTCCACGTCAGATTTCGAGGTGCTTTCAGTCGGCGCATATAGAGAAATTTGCCCTCAAAATCTACAATGGCGGTTTCACCGTAAACAATATCGGGAAATTTGTTTTCGTCGACACATCGCATCAATTTTTCTATCGTATCGGCTGCGTAAAATGTATCGCCGGCATTCAAAAAACAGAGATAATCGCCCGAAGCCATTTTCACCGCTTTGTTCATGGCATCATACAAACCGTTGTCTTTTTCACTTTCCCAACGTAGTATATTGCCCGTTTGTTGTTTCAAAATCTCCACCGTTTTGTCTTTCGACGCACCATCGACGACAAGGTGCTCCATGTGTGGATATGACTGCTTTTGAACGCTTTGCAATGTGCGTTCCAAAGTGCGTTCAGCATTATATGTCACAGTTATTACGGATAATTTTTTCATCAACGGCGATAAATTTTTAAATATTCTTGTACGATGGCTTTCTCATTATAAGCACGCAGTGTCTTCTCTCGCGCGTTATGCCGTAGCGTTTCGGCGTCGGCTTCAAAAAGAGTCCACAAAATACCTTTTGCCAAGTCAGCGGCATTTTTATATTCAGCCACATAACCGTTTTGTTTATGGTCAATCATTTCGGGAATACCACCGACATCAAATCCTACACAAGGCACACCGCAAGCCAATGACTCCATAATCGTATTGGGTAGATTCTCTTGTAGCGATGGCGTGACAAACACATCCGCGGCATTATAGACATCAACCATCTCGTTTGTGCCAACATAGCCAAGACAGTACGTCGGCATCAACAGCATATCTTTAATTTGCGCGGCATTTTTTCCAGCAGCCATACACACAATGTCATTTCTTTTTTGCACCAACATAGACGTGGCTTCAAGCATATAGGCTGTGCCTTTTCGAATATCGGATAATTTAGCCGCGGCAAAAAGAATAATTTTTTTATTTTTCGGCAATCCAAATTTTTCTCGAATTTGAGATTTTTCTTTTGGGAAAAACTGAGTGGTATCTATTGGATTGGGAATTGCCTCTACATTGTGTTCATTTGTCAATTCGCTCTTAACTGCCAACTTCTTGAGCCAGCAACTGCACGCGACAAAATGAATTAAATGTTTTCGGTACTGTTTTTGTTTTTTCAAATAAACACTACGAGAGATATTTTCGCTGTGAGCGAACGATGTGTCGCGACATTTATCCAGTGAATATGGATAATTTTCTCTATTAGGAACATGATGCCAAGCACCCGAGAACGGCCACATATCGTGCATGGTCCACACTATTTTTTTTCCTGAGCGCAAGATTCTACCGATTTCATTCAGCGATAGCATTCCTTGATTAATCCAATGAAGATGAATCACATCTGCCTCTTTAAATTCAGGCAAATTCATCACCGAAACGCCTGTGTTGGCGATAGAAACATCAAAAAGATGTTTTCGGGAAAAACCATTTCGAAGAAAAATCACCACGCGTTCCCACACAAACCGCAATTTGTTGCCTATCTTTGTTCCTACTTCGATTATATTTTCATCATTGGACTGTTTCTCCCTTACAATCATCTTTGCTTGCACACCGTGTTTGTTCAGGGCTTGCAGCAATCGATTTGCCGCAATGGCAGCCCCACCATATAAATCGTATGTGCTGATGATAAGAATTTTCATTGTTATCTTGTTCTTAAATATCGACGTACACGACGATGTGCTTTTGCCAAAAAAGAATCTGTTTTGATATAATATTTTTCAAACGCTTTGCGAGCGGCTCTATTTTCTTCTATTTTCGAAATCGATATATTCAATTTTTCGTTGTGAAGCGTAGTGATATACACATCCTGCGTTCCACAATGGACACCGCTACCATCGAATCCGATGTTTTTCACGAGTGATTTTCCGGCATTTATTGATAGCATATTGTTCAAAAAGAGAGACGCGTTCCAGCGAATTGCCCACGAATCATTTTCTCCCCTCACTTGTCGTTGCAGCAAACGCGTAAAAGGATATTTGCCGTTAAAATCAAACGTTCTCGTCAATCGGCGTTGTTTTATCTCTGCCAGCAACGCTCGTCCATCAGGATTAAACTTCTTCCAGGCTCGTTTCCAAGTCGCCCAGCCCCAACTGCCCGTCCATTTAATAAGGAATGCTTCCGGTAAATCAGGAATAGGAAAACAAAATCCATGAACATGTCCAACATTTTGCTCGTTTTCAAACATTGTGAGCGCTTCATTCATAAATGTGAGAAACCAAGGCGATGTCACCAAATCATCTTCAACCACAATCACTTTTCCATATTCATTTATCACCTGAGTTACGCCTTCGACAATGTTTTTCGCCAATCCCAGATTGTATTTATTCTCAATAATATGAATCTGTTCAAATCCATCGATGGAATGAATCAATTGACGCACTTTGGATACCTCTTTTTTGTCTGACTCATCTTTATATCCATCAGAAAAAATAAACAATTCGCTTTCGTGGCACAGTTTATTGTTGAGCAATGCTTCTAATGTTTGCCGCGTGTGCGATGGTCGATTGTATGTAAATAAAAGAATGGGTGCAAGTGCCATGACATAAAGAATTCAAAAATCGATTTTAGGTGAGAGTACATTTCGTTTTAAAACGTGCAACGCAACGTGCGAACCCACTTTTATGTTGCGTTGAGAAAGCTTCCTTTGCACTGTTTCATAGGCAAGGTCGGGATGATTGTTGTCGCCACTCAAATGGCAAAGAAAAATATTCCGCAAGTTGGACGAGTAACTATTTGCTATAAAATCAGCCGTTTGTTGATTGCTCAAATGTCCGGTGCCACAGGTGATGCGTTGTTTCAAATGAAACGGATAGTTTCCATCTTGCAGCATTTTTTCATCATAATTGCTCTCAATAACCAAATGATTTGCTTTGCAAATATAATATGCTATTTCGTCGGTAATGATACCTACATCTGTTACAAGCGTGAAGGTCTGATTTTTAAATTCAATAAAATAGCCTATATTATCAGCACTATCATGTGGCACCTCAAAGGCGGTAATACGAAAATCATCAATTTGAAAAGGCTCTTTTTTTTTGACCGACTTTCGTGCACCTGTCAATTTTCCTGATAAAAATGGTGAGCGGCTCATTGCTTGATGCACTTTGTCAGTTGCATAAATAGGAATATCCAGTTTTCCTGCTAAATAGCCAATGCCTTTGATATGGTCGTAATGGTCGTGTGTTACGAGAACGGCATAAATCATAGAAAAGTCGATTCCATATTCTGCCAAGCGTTTTTTCATGATGCGCGGTCCAATGCCCGCATCAATCAATAAGCCATAATGGCTGTTTCCGAGATAATAACAATTGCCACAACTGCCACTGCTTAGACTAAAAAATGAAAATCGATCCGACGGAAAAAGTTCATACTGCATAATGAATGCAAATTTATATGATTTTTCTCATAAAACACGCAGAAGTACTGGAAGTTTTTACCTGTCGCATGATTTACAAATGAAGAGATAGCTTGGCAACTTGCTTTTACAATTCTCAATTTAGCATCAAAGGCACAACGGTCCCCTTTTTGTTTTTTTTCGTATTAAATCGCAAATTTATCCACAGAAATCGTGTCGTTCCGTAAAAAATAACTACATTTGCATGCAATAAAAAACAAAAAAACAAAAAATATATGTCGTTTATTGCAGATAAAATCGTCTTAGAGGGATTAACTTTTGATGATTTATTGTTAGTCCCCGCATACTCGGAAGTACTTCCTCGCAACGTAAATCTCTCCACCAAATTTTCCAGAAACATTCCGTTGAATATCCCGATGGTTTCCGCCGCGATGGATACCGTCACAGAAACAACTATGGCAATCGCCATCGCGCGCGAAGGTGGAATTGGCGTAATTCATAAAAACATGAGCATTGAGCAGCAAGCCAAACAGGTGCGAGCCGTCAAACGTGCCGAAAATGGCATGATTCTTAATCCCATAAGCGTATCGCCGGACAAAACCGTTGCCGATGCACTTGCCATGATGGCAGAATTCAAAATTGGCGGAATTCCCGTTGTGGACAAAGAAAACCGGTTGGTCGGCATTGTCACCAACCGCGATTTGCGCTTTGAGCGAAATATGGATAAGAAAATCGAGCGCGTGATGACCAAAGACAATCTTGTTACCACACGTCAAGGCACTAACCTCGAAGCAGCAGCCGATATTCTTCAAGAACACAAGATTGAAAAACTTCCTGTGGTTGACGCCGACAATAAACTTATCGGATTAATTACCTACAAAGACATCACCAAAGCCAAAGACAAACCCTTTTCATGCAAAGACTCGCAAGGACGACTTCGCGTGGCAGCAGGCATTGGCGTAACCGAAGATTCGATGCAGCGAGTAGAAGCACTCATCGACGCCGGTGTAGATGCCATCGTGATTGATACCGCGCACGGGCATTCGCGTGGCGTAGCCGACATGCTGCGTTTAGTGAAACGAGAATATGCCAATATTGACGTGGTGGTTGGAAATATTGCCACAGGCGAAGCTGCCAAATTTCTCGTTGATGCGGGTGCCGATGGCGTAAAAGTGGGCATTGGACCCGGTTCCATCTGCACTACGCGGGTTATTGCAGGCGTTGGAGTCCCTCAATTATCTGCCATTTACGAAGTGTCCAAAGTATTGAAAGGTACGGGTGTTCCATTAATTGCCGATGGTGGGTTGCGATACTCGGGAGATATTGTAAAAGCATTGGCGGCAGGGGGCTCATCGGTTATGATGGGGTCATTACTTGCCGGAGCGGAAGAATCGCCGGGCGAAACCATTATTTTTAACGGACGAAAATTCAAATCGTATCGCGGCATGGGTTCACTTTCCGCTATGCAAAGGGGCTCAAAAGATCGCTATTTCCAAGATGTGGAAGACGATATCAAGAAACTTGTTCCCGAAGGAATTGAGGCACGCGTACCATTCAAAGGCACTCTGCAGGAGGTTGTCTATCAGATGGTTGGTGGACTAAGAGCCGGAATGGGATATTGTGGTGCGGACACGATTGAGAAGTTGCACGAAGCAAAATTTACACGCATCACTTCCGCCGGATATGCCGAAAGCCACCCGCACGGCGTTATGATTACGCGCGAAGCGCCTAATTATAGCCGCGAGAACGAATAAACTTCTTTTATTCGGGTCTATATCATTTACGAACAAATCAGCGTTTGATAATATCTTTATATTCTCTTTCATGAATAAAACATACGACACACTGATGTTTTGTGTTCATTTCATTGAGAGGGAATATACTTTTATTAAATTTAAGCATGCCACGCATATCTCATACAAATAATTGAAAAATAGAGGTGTACATCTATTTCTAAATCCATTATTCACAATTCATAAAAGAAAAAATGGAAAAACCCACCTTTATGCAACATTTTACC
Source organism: Bacteroidota bacterium (assembly GCA_023418255.1). Taxonomy (GTDB): domain Bacteria; phylum Bacteroidota; class Bacteroidia; order Bacteroidales; family Dysgonomonadaceae; genus JAEZZZ01. The sequence goes on along the minus strand of JAEZZZ010000041.1, from coordinate 15,443 downwards.
TTTTCAAATCATCATATAGATAAAGAATCAGCAGGCAACCTATGTCAGAGTATCGTTTAATAACCGATTGTAAGCGCGGAAAATTATCGGCAAAGCGAGAGATGTATAATCAATATGCATCACGCATGATGGCACTCTGCATACGTTATGTAGGCAATGAAGAGGATGCAAAAGACGTATTGCAAGAAGGATTTATTAAAGTGTTCACACAGATTGAGCAATTTTCGGGTGAAGGAGCTTTTGGCGGTTGGATACGTAAGGTTTTTGTAAATGTCGCGTTGGAATTTTTGCGAAGCAAAAAAAGAAAGATGGAAAAAGAGGTTCTGCTTGATTATTCAAACGATTTATCGGATGCTGTTGATGCCATAGATACCCTTGCGGCAAACGATTTGTTGGAGTGTATCGCCGAGCTTCCGGAGGCCTATCGCACAGTTTTCAACCTGTTTGCCATTGAAGGTTTTTCGCATCGCGAGATTGCCACTATGCTGCATATTGAGGAGAGCACTTCACGCTCTCAGTTCTTTAGAGCACGACGTCTCTTGCAGGAGAAAGTAGCTATTTTAACAACGAAATCAGATGCAAAACAATAGTCGAAATATGGACACATTGGATGATTTTTCGCTCGCTGTACGCAACAAAATCGAGCATTGTGAACACCCGATAAGCGATTCTATGTGGAATGCTATCGATAGCCGAGTGAACTCGCGGCGCAAACCAATTGTCTCATTGTTAAAATGGAGCATTCCCATCGCGGCGGCAATTTTGATTGCGCTGTTTCTGATATTAAAACCTGCTCCCGTTAATCATACACCATTAATTTCGGAAACAGAACATAAACTCCTGGAAAAAAAGATAGTTGATTCAGATTTATCAAAAAAAAACGATATCAGAAGCATTGAAAAAAAAATTCATGTCACCACAATAGAAAGCAGTTTGAAATCAAAAAAAACTAACAACAAAGCAACAGATGAAAGAGCAACAAAAACGCTTTTGACATCGTTTTCTAAGACCGGGGAAGAAGAAAATTTAACACAATTCGAAAAGAATAAAAAAACAAACGCCATCTTAAACAAAACAAAGAATGACTCCATCACAAAAGAGGATCAAACAACAACGAAAAAAAGCACAAACAGTTCTTCTTCGCAAAAACAAAAGCTCCAAAATATCAATTTAAATAAAGAGCAAAAGAATCAAAAAACGCTTGTCGCAAGCACAAACAGTCATTTTCAGAAGAAAAAGGGACGAAAAAATATTAACATATTAGCCGCGATGAACAGCAGCGCGCCCGGCATCTTACCCTCACAAACACAGAATAAGTTTTTTGAAAACGAAGGCGAGCTTTCTAACAAACCTCCTTTTCTTGGCGATACGCATTCGAAAGAAGAGGCGAATATCGTATCCGATTTATTAAATCTATCGGATAAAATGTTTCTTCCCCCCCTATCGTTGAGCGTGATGGCAGAGATTCCGGTCAACAATCGGTGGAGCGTACTAACCGGTGTTCGATACACTTACTTGTTATCAAAATTTGGCAGAAAGAGTTCAACGCATGGAACAATGCAGTTGCACTATGTAGGTGTACCGCTGCACTTAAAATATACTGTATGGCAACATCATGGAAAAAGCCTTTATCTGGTGGCAGGCGGCAGCATTGAAAAAGGTATTTATGCCCTTTATACTTTGGAAAACAGCAACGGTTTGACCAAACAAAAAACAGGTGGTTCAATATCGGGCATTCAGACATCAATGGAGGGAGGCATCGGCTTCAACTATTCCATAAATCCGAAAATCAAGTTGTTTGTTGAGCCTCAATTGCAATATTATCTTGACCATCAACAGCCCATCAGTATGCGAACAGAGAGTCCGCTATGTTTTGGGCTCAACGCCGGCATCCGAATTTCATTGCAATAAAAGGAACGGTACGATTTGAAAAATAACAATATAACGGGTTAAACATCCATCAAGTGACAATGCGTTGTCGGAATCCTGCTTGATTAAAGTCATTGAGACCGGCTTTGAAAAAGAAGTCTTTTTTATTATCCATGATGCACCATTATTGAGTAAAAAATTGTATCTTCGGTCTGTTTTTTAGCAGAAAAAAGAAAAAGAATGAAAAAAAGAGTATTTTTATTGATTAGTTTCGTCGTTTCAACATTGTTAATTATGGGACAAAACCAAGATTTTGAACAGCTTATAAAAAATATAAAAAAAGAGTTTGCATCCGATGGACGAGTCGAACTATTTGACATAGAAGGCACACAACAAAACAATTCGCTCATTCTAACGGGTAAAACGACAAGCAAACTAGCATATAATAAGTTGATATCTGAAATACAAAAGCGCGGCATAGACGTTAAAGATAAAATCTTGCTGCTGCCCGACAAGGCATTGGGCGATGAAATATGGGGAATTGCGTACAACTCGGTCGGCACAATTCGCTCAGACAAAAAATATTCATCCGAACTTGTATCACAAATATTGATGGGAACGCCCGTACGTATTTTGGAAAAAGAGGGCGAATGGCGACGCGTTCAAACGCCAGATAAATATATTGGTTGGATAAACGGTTCGATTCAACCAATATCAAAAAGCGCGCTTCAACACTATTTAAAACAACCACAAATAATTGTAACAGCCTTTAACGCAAAGGCATATTCGAAATCAGATGTAAATTCGTCTCCTATTTCCGATTTGGTGGCCGGGGATATGCTAGTTGTAAAGAATGAGACACCCGATTTTTTCCATGTCGTTTATCCAGATAAACGTAAAGCCTATATTTCCAAAAACGACGCCAAATCTTTAAACACATGGCTCAACGATATTCAACTCACCGGCGAAAGCCTCGTGCATACCGCGAAACAATTTATGGGCATACCGTATCTCTGGGGCGGAACATCCACAAAAGGTGTCGATTGCAGCGGATTCACCAAAACCGTTTATTTTCTGCACGGTATCATCTTGGCACGTGACGCGTCACAGCAAGTGCGATATGGAAAACTAATCGACGAAAAAGGCGATTTTGAGAATGCATTGCCGGGCGATTTGGTCTTTTTTGGCGAAAAAGACAAAGAAAATAATGGACGCGAACGTGTGGTACACGTGGGAATTTATATCGGCAATAAACGTTTTATTCATGCTTCGGATTATGTGCGCATAAGCAGTTTCGATGCCAACGATGCGCTTTATGATGAGTATAACACCAACCGCTATTTACGCACAAAACGCATCATCGGCGAGGTAAACAACAAAGGAATCGATGAAATTCTAAATAATGAGTTTTATCAATAAGATTTTACGACAAAAACAGAAAGAATCCATGAAGCAAAACAGACGTCAATTTATCAAGACTTCCACAATGGCGGGCGTGGCACTTGTCTCGCCAAAAATACACATGGCAAGCGTAAACAAAAAACTCACATCATCATCCGGCAAAATGAAACTCTCTTGGCTACCCTACGATTTGCAACTGAATCACGTATTCACAATCTCCGGTTTTTCGCGAAAAACCACTCCCGTAGTGCTTACAAAAATCGAATACGACGGATTGTGTGGCTACGGTGAAGCATCCCTCCCGCCCTACTTGGGCGAAACGCAAGCATCGGTTATTGAATTTCTAAAAAAAGTAGATTTATCAGGGTTTTCCGAACCTTGTCAAATAGAAGAAATCCTGGAATATGTGGACAACATTGCCATCAACAACACGGCCGCCAAAGCCGCTGTAGATATCGCGTTGCACGATTTGGTCGGAAAAATAATCGGCGCGCCGTGGCATAAGATATACGGACTGAACAAGATGAACGTTCCGAACACGACATTCACTATCGGTATTGACAGCGACGAAGTGGTGCGCGAAAAGACAAAAGAGGCACTCGGACGTTTTAATATTTTGAAAATAAAAGTAGGCGGAACGCACGACAGGCGGATGATAGAAGCCATCCGTTCGGTTACCGACTTACCGTTGGCCGTTGATGCCAATCAAGGATGGAAAGAGCGCCAACAGGCATTGGATATGATTTCTTGGTTGAAAGAAAAAGGTGTCGTGATGGTAGAACAACCGATGCCGAAAGACGACTTCGACAATATCGCGTGGCTTACGGAAGAAAGCCCGCTTCCCATATTTGCCGACGAGTCGATTCAACGACTTTCGGATGTGACACGACTGAAAGGCGTATTTTCCGGAATCAATATCAAATTGATGAAATGCACCGGAATGCGCGAGGCTTGGAAAATGCGTAATGTGGCGCATGTACTGGGGATGAAAGTGATGATGGGCTGCATGACGGAAACATCGTGTGCTATATCGGCAGCCGCACAATTATATTCCGGAATGGATTTTGCCGACTTAGATGGCGCGCTGCTTATTGCCAATGACTGCTTTTCTGGTGCTACGCTCGAAAAGGGGAAAATTATCGCACCCGATAAGCCGGGAATCGGCGTGCAACCAACACGAAAATTGCTGTTTACGACAAAGTGACGTGGCAAAATTATCATTCGACACATCAGCACCGTTCTCAAAACTCACATTGCAAGAAAAAGCCGAAAAGCAAAACCTATAATAGAATTTTTATTTTCGGCACACTTCTGAAGCCTCAATCAACATGCAGCCATTCTCTTCCATTTCACGAAGTGCCCTTTTGCCATCGTCGGGTTTGAGATTGACAGCGGCAACCGCATCCGTAATCACATAGGTATGAAATCCTTCGGCACAGCCATCAATAGCGGATGCTTTCACACAATAGTCTGTTGCTAAGCCACAGACAAACAGTTCATGCACATTTTTTTCTTTCAAATAATCGACAAGGGAAACATTTGTCGCTTGAAAAGCAGAATAGCCATCGTCTTTGTTATCCGTTCCCTTGAAGAGCTTCAATGTTATATTGTCTTGCGCCAAACCGGCATGAAGCAATGCTCCAAATGTGCCGGCAACACAGTGCACGGGCCATTTGTCGAAATGGACAGAATGCTCAGGGTGCCAATCCTGTGTCGAAATAACCTCGTCAAACGAGTCCATAATTCCATTAATAACCGGGACGATTTTATCGCCATTTTTCACCCCTAATGTCCCGCCGGGACAGAAGTCATTTTGAACATCTACTATTAAAAGTGCTTTTTTCATTGTGTTTTCTTCTTTACTGATGATAACAATAGAAATGTTTGATAGTTCGATTTTGCATGTAAAATATTGATTTTGTCTGTACATCAACCCCGAAAAATGGTCTCTACATAAAAATATAAGGCGATGAATGGAAAATAAAATTCATTCTTTCATATATTTTACGTATTTTCGCACTATAAATTTTCAAAAAATATAAATATGTACAGTTGGTTTGAATGTAAAGTTCGGTATGATAAAATGTTAGACACAGGTGTTCAAAAAACCGTGACGGAACCCTATTTAATAGATGCTCTTTCATTTACCGAAGCAGAAAAAAGAATAATTGAAGAGATGAACCCATTCATCAGCGGCGAATTTTCCATTTCCGATATAAAGAGAGTAAAATTTGCTGAAACATTTTTCAACGAAACGGGCGACCGATATTATAAGGCAAAGCTAAACTTCATCACATTGGACGAAAAAAGCGGAGCAGAAAAAAAAACAGCCGTAACCATGTTGGTGCAAGCATCGGAGTTGAAAGAGGCAATTGATATTGTAGAGCAAGAAATGAAAACCACGATGATTGACTACACCTTTGTTTCCATCATAGAGACAGCCATCATGGATGTATTTCCATACAAAGCGTCAGAAACAGAAAGAGAGGGCACAAATCAATGAGCATCACATCGCACATAAAATCATTGCGTGAATCTGTTCCAAAAGATGTAAAGATAGTAGCCGTTTCAAAGTTTCACACCATTGAAACCATTCGCGAAGCCTACGATGCCGGACAACGCATTTTTGGTGAAAGTCGCGTGCAAGAGCTCACACAAAAACATCCGGAATTACCGAGCGACATTGAGTGGCATTTCATTGGAAATTTGCAGCGCAACAAAGTGAAATACATCGCACCGTTTGTGTCGCTCATTCATAGTATGGACAGTGCACGATTGATGCGCGAGATAGAGAAACAAGGAGCTGCCAATAATCGTACGATTCCCTGCTTGCTGCAAATTCATATAGCCGACGAGCAAACCAAATCGGGATTTTCCACCGATGAGTGCCGCCGGTTTCTTGCCGAAGAGACATGGCGAAACTGCACACACGTAGAGCTTTGTGGCGTAATGGGAATGGCAACATTCACCGATGACAAAGCACAGATACGCGCAGAGTTCAAACAACTCAAATCACTTTTTGATGAATTTAAGGAGCAACATTTTCCTGACAATCCTCGCTTTTGTGAAATATCGATGGGCATGTCGGGAGATTATCCGATTGCTATTGAAGAAGGCAGTACAATGCTGAGAGTAGGCACACTTATTTTTGGAAATCGGTAAGAAAAACACGTTTTCACTACATTTTCTGTACAACGTTCGTTTTTTATGAATTAAATTGTCTATTTTTGTTGTAATATAAATTTTGAAAAACATATATTGACTCATGGTGAACTTAGAAACAACGTATGCCGGACTGAAAATAAAAAATCCACTCATAGCCGGAAGCAGCGGCTTAACAAATACGGCACAGAAAATAAAAACGCTTGAAAATGCAGGCGTTGGAGCAGTGGTATTAAAATCGCTATTTGAAGAGCAAATCGAAAATCACTCAGAAAGTCTCTCAGCCACATCTAATTATCCCGAAGCGGCGGATTATATCAACGCCTATGTAAAGATGAATCACGTGGATAAATACCTCGAAGTGATTCACACGGCCAAAGAGGAATGTTCCATTCCGATAATTGCCAGTGTCAATTGTTATAAAGCGGCACAATGGGTTGAATTCGCCAAACGAATTGAAGAGGCAGGAGCCGACGCCATCGAGCTGAACGTCTTCACGCTAAACGCGGGTGAATACGAAGATTCTTATCTTGAAAAATCTTATCTGGACATTATAAAAAAACTGAAAAAAAATATCCATATTCCTATCGTTATAAAAATGGCAAAAAACATTGGGAATCTTCCAGGTATTATTGCCAAACTAAAAGCAAAAGGTTTAAACGGTGTCGTGTTGTTCAATCGGTTTTACCAATTGGATATCGACATCAACAAGATGGAGATTGTGTCGGGTCCGGTGTTTAGCCACCCGGCCGATATCAGCGACACATTGCGTTGGACAGCCATCGTATCGGGTAGAGTCCCTGATATCGAAATAACATGCTCCTATGGTCTGCACTCGTGGGAAGATGTCATCAAAGCTATTCTTTCCGGAGCATCCGCGACACAACTTTGCAGCGTGCTTTACGAACAGGGCACCGATGTTGTCGGGAACATGCTATTGTGTATCGAAGAATGGATGCAGCAAAACAACTATTCTTCGATTGATGATTTTAAAGGAAAACTCAATTATACCAACACGGTGAGCCCCTCCCTCTATGAACGTGTTCAGTTTATGAAATACTTTTCAAATCATCAGTAAACATGCCGACGAGTTTTGGTTGATTTATTTGCAAGATATCATCTAGCACAACTCCTCTTTTTTTATATTAAAACATGAACATACAACAATTAGAATATATCATCGCAGTCGATCATTACCGTCATTTTTCGAAAGCTGCAGAGGCCTGTTTTGTTACTCAACCCACACTGAGTATGATGATTCAGAAGTTGGAAGAAGAGTTAGAGGTTAAAATTTTTGACCGCGGACAACTTCCCATCCAACCGACAGAGATTGGGAAACTTATCATCGAACAGGCACGCATAGCCGTAGCCCAAGTAAACCATATAAAAGATGTAGTTTTAGAACAAAAGGGCATTGTCAAAGGTGTTTTCCGCTTGGGAATTATTCCCACCGTCTCGCCTTATCTTTTGCCAAAGCTTGTGAGAGTGCACTCCGGTATCGACTACGACATCCGCATTTTTGTAAGTGAAATGACCACCGAACAAATACTTACATCGCTGACAAATGACACTTTGGATGGTGGCATTTTAGCAACACCGCTTGGGGACGAACATTTGAAAGAGATGCCTCTCTATTATGAAAAATTCTTAGCCTATGTTTCGCCCAATGAAAAAGCGCTGTATGCAAAAACGTCGCTTGATGAAAATGATTTGAATTTGGCCCAACTGTGGATGCTGGATGAGGTACACTGCTTCAGAACACAAATATTGCATCTGTGCAATTTGAAAAAGAAAAAAACCGATTCCTCCATTTTTACCTACGAAGCCGGAAGCATCGACACACTGATAAACATTGTGGACAATCATCAAGGAATCACCGTTATACCCGAAATGGCAATTGAAAACCTGAGTGAATCACAAAAGAAAAAGGTGCGTCCGTTTAAAAACAGTACTCCGGTGAGAGAAATTAGCCTCGTTACGCGTAAAGAATTCCTAAGAGAAAGCCTTTTGAAAATTATCGCACAGGAAATCAAATCTGCTGTTCCCGCTTCGCTCCAAGATTCGGCAATGCGAAAATACATCATTCCACTGTAAGCAGGCTAAATAGAGTTACTCGCTAAATTCAAATTTTAGAGCAAGATTGATAGGTATTTCAGCCTTGCTCTTTTTATATTTTTGAAGATTTTGTTTTCGGCTAATTTGTTTTTGAGTTTTTCAGCTTAAATTTGATGCAGAGTAATCATCCCAAATTCGCCGTCTTTTAGGTCATCTTGTTTTTTCGATCTTTGCCGAAAAAACGTTATGTTTAGTTTAGATGAAAGCAATCGATTTCTTTTACAGAGTTACTCAAGCGTATGTTGCAACGCTGCAGTAGCATATCAATTGCGTTGTTGGCAACAAACCATATATTTGTTGCTCTCGTGAATGCAATGCGGCGTCCGCATTGGCGTAGGCGTTGGATGTTACCGTCAGACACAAAACTGTCTGTGACCAAGCCTTTAATAAGTACGGTAGCAATCCACTTTGCGTCTTTTACATTGCTCTTACGTCCGGGAAGTTGTTTAAGAAACCGGAGGTTGACCAAATGAAGGGTGAACTCCTTTTCCAACAAGCACGAAATGGGGAGCCAATAAATACCAGTACTTTCCATACACACATCACGAACAAAATATAACCGCATGACTGATGACATGTGTTTAATTTCGCGTGTGGATACACCAATATTTTTCTTCTGTTTTTTTTGCCTTACTCATCCAAGATACACATAAATAGTATGCTATCTTTGTGAGCATCAAAACCGCTGACTGTTATCATAATTATAATTTTTAATTATTAAACACTTGTGCCATAGAGCACCTTAATTACAAATGTAACAATTGCAGCCTTGATTTTTATCGATCGGCGCATAAAATTCAAACTTTTTTATGTAAGTTTGTAGTCAAGTCAAAAAGAAATAGAAATAGAAGCGGAATGGATTCAAAATCTAAATTGAAAATTGATATAGACCGCGTCCTGCGTTCTAAATCTCCGAAACATTACAAGAAGATACCCAAATTTATCATCAACTACCTAAAACGTCTTGTGCATCAAGACGACATCAACGCTATTATTGCACGTCATCACGACAAGCAAGGCGTCGAATTTATGCAAGCGCTGGTGGACGAAGAGTTTCAGGTAACGCTCCGTGTACATGGGAAAGAGAATATTCCCGACACCGGCAAATTTATCTTTGTGGCAAATCATCCGCTGGGAGGTTTAGATGGCATCTGCCTTTCGGCATATCTCGGCAAAAAGTACAACAACAAAATAAAATACTTGGTGAATGATGTTTTGTTGAACATCAAGAACCTGGAAACCATCTTCGTGCCCATCAACAAATATGGAACCCAAGCAAAAGAATCGGTCAAAGCCATCAATGAAGCATACGCGTCGGACAATCAAATTATCACGTTTCCGGCAGGACTCTGCTCGCGCAAGCAAAACGGCGAAATAAAAGATTTGACATGGATGAAAAACTTTGTGGTAAAAGCCGTGGAATATAAGCGCGACATTGTCCCCATCTATTTTGATGGACGAAACTCATCCCTTTTTTACAACATTGCCAACCTCAGAAAAAAAATAGGCATAAAATTCAATATCGAACTAATATTGTTGCCGAGAGAACTCTTTAAAAACAAGCAGCAAACATTTGACATTATTTTTGGCAAACGAATTTCGTGGCAGTCGCTCGACCATTCCAAAACACCTTTGCAGTGGGCGCGACAGATAAAAGAACAAACTTACGCTCTTAAACGTTGAAAGAATATGCAAGAAATTATTCAACCGGTAGATAAAGAACTTTTAAAAAGTGAACTCACAGTTCAGAAGAGAGTACGAAGAACCAATAAGGCGAATAACGAAATTTATGTTTTCACCGCGCATGATTCGCCCAACTTGATGCGCGAAGTAGGACGTTTGCGCGAAATCGCTTTTCGTCATTATGGCGGAGGCAGCAGGCTGGAAGCCGATATTGATAAATACGACACGATGGATGAACCTTATCGTCAACTCATCGTGTGGGACCCCGATGACGAAGAGATTTTAGGCGGTTATCGATTTATTCGCGGCAGCGATGTGGAATTTGACAAAAAGGGCAAACCGATGCTCGCAACCGCGCATCTGCTCAGTTTTTCGGAAGAGTTTATAAAAGATTATCTCCCATATACGTTTGAGTTGGGACGCTCGTTTGTTTCGCTTGAATATCAATCGACGCTAAAAGGACGTAAAGGCATTTTTGCGCTCGACAATCTTTGGGATGGCTTGGGTGCATTGATTGTGATTGATCCGGAGATGAGATATTTCTTTGGAAAAGTGACCATGTATGGCACATACAACAAGGATGCGCGGAATATGATTTTGTATTTTCTCAACAAGCATTTTCCCGACAAACAGAAGCTGGTCACGCCCATCGAGCCATTACAAACCAATATGGATATTGAAAAAATGGACAACCTTTTCAAAGGGAAAACATTCCATGACGATTATAAAATTCTTAATAAAGAGGTGCGCACTTTGGGATACAATATTCCGCCACTTATCAACGCATACATGAATTTGTCCCCCAACATGAAGTTTTTTGGCACCTCCATCAACGACGAGTTTGGATATGTCGAAGAATCGGGGATACTTATCAAGATTGATGAAATTTTAGAAGAGAAACGCGCACGACACATCGAATCCTATCTCAAAAGTAATCCAAGCCAACGTTTCTTAATGCGTTTGCAACGCATGATTTCAGGAAAGAAAAAGAAAAAGGACGTGGAAAAAAAAGACGCAGATAGCACACAAGAATAATCGTAAACACTTTCTCATACAAAATTTAGAGAAGTGAAGAAGTTCGAAGTTTATGGTTTAAAGTTTATAGGCATTAGTGTCATGTCTTAAAATCAGATTGACAGAGTATACCTCTTTTTTCGATTTGATATACTATTGTGCTTTACTTTGCCATGAAAAACTATTTTTGTACATTTGACTAAACTTTTAACACTCACATTCCCGATGTTTCAATACATAAAAAAACGGTTGCGCTCGTTCAAATTTGCATTTCACGGTATCGTTACGCTTTTTCGCGAAACCGACAACGCGAAAATACATTTGTTTGCCGCCGTGGTGGCAAGCGGTTGCGGTGTATGGCTGCGCATCACACGCGAAGAGTGGCTGGCGGTGATTATCGTTATCGGGTGTGTGTTGGCTGCCGAGGCAATCAATTCGGCGGTGGAAGAGTTGTCGGATTTTGCCTGCAAAAAAGGACGTCATCCCGCCATTAAAAAGGTAAAAGATTTATCTGCCGGAGCTGTGTTGATTACCGCGTTGGCGGCTTTAGCAGTAGGAATGCTCGTCTTTTTACCAAAAATTATCGCTTTATGTTCATAAAATGATAGACACACAATCCTATATTGAATCCATTGAGTTGGCATCAGCAAGTGATGCAGATTATAACAAAAAATTGTATCACCTGAAAGCCATTTTGCAACGTTTGGTGAAAGAGTTGACGAAAGACGAAACGCTGCAATTTTCAAATCTTTTTTCACGTATCGTTTTCGTGGCGCACAAATATGCACTTCCCAAGCAATTGGAATGGAAATTGCAGCGTTTGCGCGTGCTTGCGAAGCAGCGCGCAATCAGTATTGACAAACGGGAATATATGCGTGCACATCGCGCGATAATTGAGCTTTGCAGCTGGCTTTCGGGGGATAAAACAATACCATCGAGCGATATCCTTTCCCAACCGGAAACGCTTGATGTTACGCAGCATTTGCGTGTGCAAATTTTATCCATCGACCGCGAGCAAAAACATATTCATTGCGTGGTGGATAATGCTACGGGAACGGAAATTGTGGTGGCTTACGATATGGCGCCGCACAACACCGCGTTCAATACAAGTGTCGCGCGTTTTTGGGAAGGTGCTCAATTGAATTTGATTGATTGTTCCCAAGATAAAAATGGTTATTTTATCCCCAAAATAATTGTATTGGAACCCGATTACCTGATTGACGCATCGGCGATTGCGGAATGTTTTCGCGATTATGCCACATCAGCATTGCACTATTTTCAGAAAAAGTTCGAAGAAGTACCCAATCGTTCGTATCTGCTTTTGGGAAATCTTGCCAATTTTTTCCTCGATGAATTAGTATTTGCCAAAAATCCACACGAATTATCCTTCAAGGAGACGTTTTTGAAATCGTTTAAGCAAGCGCCTTTTGAATATACAAGTTGTGCCGATATTCAATCCGATGAGGATTTTCGCGCGTTTATGCAAAAAGCGGAAATGCAATTTGAAAATATAAAACGTGTGATTACGCGAGATTTTCCACAACAACATATCGATGTGCATGAATGTATTTTAGAGCCTTCATTTTTCAGTGAAAAATATGGTTTTCAAGGTCGATTGGATTTGCTGCAAACCGATACTGATAAGCCGTATTATAAAATCGTGGAATTAAAATCGGGTCGTTTGCCATATCCCGAATACGATAGCGGCAAAGTGGCGATAAACAATTATGTACAAACCGTGGTATATCGGTTGATGATTGAAAGTGTGTTTGGTAAAGATGCGCGCCATATCAATGCCGCCATTTTGTATTCAGCTGCACAACGTCCGGGGGAGAATTTGCGATTTTCCGCTGAATATCAATCTCTTGAAAAAAAAGTAATCAATCTTCGCAATCAAATTGTAGCCAATGAGTATCTATTGACACATGGCGACAACGATGTGGTAGATGCGTTGATGAGTATGCTTGTGCAACAGTGTGATACGCCTAAGAGATTACCACTTTTTTACACACAATCAATTGAGAATTTTCTGAAAACAGTGAAACAGGCGTCGGAGTTGGAAGCGGCTTATTTCAAGCGTTTTGTGCGCTTTATCTCTTGCGAGATATATATGCAAAAAATTGGTGACGCGCAATACGAATCGCCAACAGGAGTTGCCGCGCTGTGGAATACCGATTTTGAGGAACGCGCTGAAGCGTTGGATGTGCTTTTCGATTTAACAATCGAAAAAATAGATTATTCGTCACGCCACATGACGATTCTTTTTCGTCGCAATCTTGTCGACAATGATATCGTGAATTTTCGGAAGGGCGAAATATGCATTGTCTATCCGCGAGCAAACAAGGACGATTCCGTTTTGAACAAACAGATTTTAAAAGGAAGCATTGCCGATATTACCGCCAAAACCGTAGAAGTACGGCTGCGATATAAGCAAAAAAATCGTACGTTTTTCAAAGAAAACAAGTTGTGGGCAATTGAGCATGACACGTTGGATGCCACCTATAACAGCATGTATAAGAGTCTTTTTAGTTTTTTGAAAGCTTCCAAGAAAAAACGCGATTTATTGTTGGGACAGACCAAGCCGAAAGCTACATCGGATGAATCAGTTCATAATTATCCTGAAGATATCATTGCCAAAGCAATGGCTGCCGAAGATTATTTTTTGATTGTCGGACCGCCGGGAACAGGCAAGACATCCATTTTTGCACGCCGATTGATAGAGGAGTATCACCACGACCCGACGAAAAGTATATTGGTTCTGGCATATACCAATCGCGCTGTGGATGAATTGTGTCAGGCAATTCATGCCGCTTTCGGTTGCGATGAAAAGATGTGCGATAAATATATACGTGTCGGCACGGAATTGTCGTGTGCGCCGTCATATCGGCATCGCTTGCTACAAAATATTTCCGAAAAAACCGACAATCGCGAAATGCTTCGAAAAGAGATATACAACACGCGTATTTTTGTTTCCACATTGGCGTCTATCAATGGGAAATTAGAACTGTTTGATTTAAAGAAGTTTGATGTAGCAATTGTGGATGAGGCTTCGCAGATTGTGGAGCCGCAGATTATTGGCTTATTGCCTCGATTTGATAAATTTATTTTAATCGGGGACCATAATCAGTTATCGGCCATTGTACTACAAAACAAACGTATGTCGCGTGTTACGGAACCTATATTATGCGAGGCGGGAGTTGAGGATTGTGGCGAAGCTCTTTTCGAACGATTGATTCGCACATGCGTGAACAATAAATGGCATCATGCTTACGCGCAACTTACGCATCAGGGACGTATGCATGAAACGATTGCCGCTTTTCCCGCGAAGTTTTTTTACAACGACAATCTCTTTGTCGTTCGTCCAAGGCAAACGGCGCCGTTATCCCTTTCGATCGGTAAAAAGGAGGATACTATTTTTGCAGAAATCGTTGCCACACACCGCGTTGCTTTTTTTTCTACCGAAAAAATGATGCATTCGCATCCTTCCGACAAGATCAACGTGGCAGAAGCGGAAAGCATTATAGCCCTTGTACAAGCGATTTCTTATATATATGCCACCAATAATCGACCACTTAAAAGCAGTCATATCGGTATCATTACACCGTATCGCAATCAGATTGCACGTATTCGCCATGCAATGGTGCAAGCTAATATACCCGACGCAAAAAATATTTTGGTGGACACGGTCGAACGATTTCAAGGAAGTCAACGCGATATAATTTTGATTTCGTTTTGTGTCAATCGTCCATATCAGCTTGATTTTTTGTGTGCCATGAGCAGCGACGGTAAAGTGGACAGAAAACTGAATGTGGCACTCACGCGTGCACGTGAACAATTGTTTATGGTCGGCAATGCGCGCGTGCTTCGCACGCATCCCATGTACGCGTTGTTGTTAGATTTCTACAAGGATAAAAAGTCGTATTTTGAGCTAAACCTTTTGTGAAGGGATAATGCTTTATTGCTACAGAAACTTGTAGCTTTAAGGGACATTCATCATTTAATCAAACAAAGCCAACTAATTCACAATGTCTTAGTTGGCTTTGTTGTATCTTTGGATAATATCCCGTTATTGTATTTAGTCGCTCCTTAGAAATTCACATTTAGGTTAGGAAAGATTGAACATCTAGCTTGGAAAATGAACCTGAAAACAAAAAATAAAAACTCTTCCCCCAAGTTTTTCCATCATTTTCTTCAAATTC
>JAEZZZ010000108.1 GCA_023418255.1 Bacteroidota bacterium | reverse complement strand
TGTACTTTTGTTCATCGTTATGGTTTTTCTGTTTAAAACAAAAGTAACGAAAAGGGCTGAATTCCATACCGGGAAATCAGCCCTAATTTTTGCTGACGAAAAAAAGGTTTAGCGGACAGCAATGTTAAAAAATAGCGAAGAAAAGCTTCAGACAATCGGCTTGATAAAATCTAAAAATCACAAAATAGAAGAGCTTTTTTTAGTTCTTCAGGATTGTTGTGTTTTTTGCATCGGATTTAAGCTCAAAAACTCAAAATAAATTAACCGAAAACAAAACCTTCAAAAATATAAAAAGAGCAAGGCTGAAATACCTATCAAGCTTGCTCTAAAATTTGAATTTAACGAATAGCCCTCTAAATGTGAAAAGGGACACACTCGTAAAAAAGTATGTCCCTTTTAATATTCTTATATCTGTATGTTTATTTAAAAAGCGCGTCAATGTCACGCGATTCACGAATCGGCACAATCGTAAATCCATATTTTACATTTGCCTCTTTAGGACGAATCAAATAAGGATCCATCGGCAATTTGCCCCAACTGTTGTTACCCCCCACTCCTTGCATACGGTAGTCGATAAACAAGTCCACAAGTTGCGAAGGTTTGTAGTCGTTGATATGCTTATTGCGTGGCGCGTCGCCTACGGCGGCATCGTTATTCAGATTTTCGCCGCCATCAAGCATTTCAAGCAAATAATTGGACGCGTTAAACTCAAACACATCATCGGAAACAAAAAGTAATCCTTCGCCTGACGATTTCGTCAGTGCCAGCCAACGAGTATCGGTATGGTGCGCATTTTCTTGCGGTAACACATATTTTGTAACCATATCGCTGATAGGCAAACCGTATCTGTCCACAAATGCAGAGTATTTTCTGTCGGCATAATTGCCCCACGGTCCGCGGCCGTAATATTCCGCGTTCACCACATCGGCAGGAAGCTGCATGCGCATTCCGATACGCAGAATCAATTCGGCATCCGTTTTTGTGCCGTCGAAATGATTTTCTACGCGAACTGTGCCGTCGTTATATATTGTATAGGTTAGGTCATTTGTGGCTTTTGCTTTGGGATAAGTGTATCTATATGAAATGGTGGTGACTTCCCCTTTGTATACGTTGAAATTTTCCGCTTTCAGATCTTGATAGGACGCCTCTTTCCATGCTTTCAGTTTGCGCGGCAATCCTGCACCGTAATCATTGTCAATAAGAGCACGCCAAAAGAACGGGCGCATTCCGAAGCCTTTGTTTACATATTCTTTTCCTTCGAAGACATACGAGGTCATCACACCGGATGTCTTGTCGAAAGTTGCTTTAAATCCTTTTCCACTAACGATTACCGACGTGTCATCTTCTTTCACATTAGCACTCTTTTGTGTTTTTAGGGCAAATTGAGGTAGCTCATTCACAACAAATTGGTCGCGTGCGACAACCCATCCCGAAGGAATAAGGCGCGTCGCCGTATTTTGCGTAGCCTCAAAATCAACGGTATATTCTTTGTCGCTTTTAAACAATCCGTTCACTCCACTGAGTGAAACCGTTTTGGTTTCTTGTGGCGCCACGTTGGCCTCGATAGTGCCTTTTCTCACCACTTCTCCCATCTGTTTTATGGTATAAGAAAGGGTGTATTGGCTCAAATCGATAAAGAAATTCTCGTTATAAACATCCACCGTGCCTTTTTGCGCGTCGAAATTCTTAAACCAAATATTTTGATATACTTTGCGCATCTCTTCGGTGTGTGGTTTTACGGTACGGTCGGGAAAAATTATGCCATTGATGCAGAAATTGCCCGCGCTGGGTGTGCCATCACTTCCAAAGTCGCCACCGTAAGCCCAATATTCTTCGCCGTTTTCATCTTTTTTTACCAAACCTTGATCTACCCAATCCCAAATGCAACCTCCTTGCATAATGGGGTATTCGCGAATCAAATTCCAATATTCTGTAAAGTTGCCAAGACTGTTGCCCATAGCGTGTGCGTATTCACACTGAATCAATGGTCTGTCGGCACGCGGGTCGTTGGCATATTTTACCATCTCATCGGGGTCGCGATACATCGGACAATATATATCAGTATTCCACTCGAAAACAGCACGCTCATATTGCACGGGACGAGTGATGTCACGTTTTTTTGTCCACATATAAGTTTCATAGAAATTATATCCGTTTCCGGCTTCGTTGCCGAGCGACCAAGTGACCACCGAAGGATGATTTTTGTCTCGTTCTACCATTCCTCGCGTGCGATTCAGATGGTCTTCTAAAAAAAGCAGATTGTTTGCCAGTGTGCCCCCCACGCGCAAGTCGTATTGCATTCCGTGGCTTTCGATATTAGCTTCGTCAATCACATAAATACCGTATTCGTCTGCAAGTTTATAAAACAATTCCGGTTGCGGATAGTGACTTGTGCGCACGGTGTTTACGTTGTATTTACGGAACAACTCAAAGTCCTTGCGCATCAATTCTTCCGTCACGTAGTGACCCGTATATTCGTCATGTTCGTGCAAGTTCACACCTTTCACCAACACCGGTTGTCCATTTACCAGAAACTGTGTTCCTTTTACTTCCGCCGTGCGGAATCCCACGTTAATGGCTGTCGCTTCCAACACCTTGCCGGAAGCATCTTTCAGTTCAATGGAAAGCGCATAAAGATTGGGTTCTTCGGCAGACCATTTTTTCACGTTGGGAATGTCTTTTTCAAAACGAATGGATAATGAATCGTGCTGTATGTTTTGATTTTTGGTTTCTTGTGCCACCGTATTTCCTTGTGCATCTTGTAATCGATAGCTTACAG
The DNA here is from genome assembly GCA_023418255.1 of Bacteroidota bacterium. Taxonomy (GTDB): domain Bacteria; phylum Bacteroidota; class Bacteroidia; order Bacteroidales; family Dysgonomonadaceae; genus JAEZZZ01. Next base: position 14,511 of record JAEZZZ010000108.1, on the reverse strand, counting down.
AATAGTGCTGTCCGCTGTTTTGAGCGGCGGCAACGGCAACATCGAGCGTAAACTTACCATGTTGATAGATTTCGTCCAACAGCGGTCGAGCGAAGAAATCGGCAATATGCGCTTTCGGACGCGCATAGACATATACATCGCGTTCCAATCCGCTGATACGCCAAAAGTCCTGGCATTCAAGATAACTGGCATCCGAAAATCGATGGATTTGTATTGCCAATACGTTTTTGCCTGTTTTTGCCAACTTCGTGATATTGAAACGTGCCGGCAGTTTGCTGTCTTTGGTCATTCCCAGAAATTCGCCGTTGAGATAGAAAAAGGCGGCGCCTTTTGTTCCGTCGGAACTCAAAATCAACTCTTTGCCTTGCCACGACGCGGGAATGTCAAATTCTTTGCGATAGGTTCCTGTGGGATTGAAATTGCGCGGTACAAGCGGCGGAACGGGTTTGTCCCAATAGGGCGGATGTCCCGGCGAAGTAAATTCATACGTCGCGTTTACATAAATGGGTGCGCCGAAGCCTTGCATTTCCCAGTTTCCGGGAACTTGAATGTCGCTCCAGCTTGAAGCATTAAAATCGAGATTATAAAAATCCCTCATCGGACGTTTATCGAATGCTTCCACATAATGGAATTTCCAGGTGCCATTTAGCAACAGATAGTCGCTACCTTTGGAAGCATAATCGGCCGCCAAAGCCTCTTCGGAGTTACGAAACGAAAAGAAACTGGCTCGTGGCGCTTCTTTGTTTATCGACACCAATTTAGGATTGGTAATTTCCGCGTAGCGATTGTCTTGTTCTTGTGCATACGTAGTGCTTAACAAAAACGCTACAAACAGCGTTGCAAAAAGTATTTTCTTCATGATTGCATTGAATGAGAATATTTATTATGATTAGACAAAGATAAAAAATATTTTTGAAGGTAAGTGTCCAAAATCTGCTTAAAAACAAAAAGAGGGTTTTTGTAGCCCTCTTTAATATTTAAATATTTTGTAAGTTTTCTTAATGCATGGTATTTACTGTTTCCCAAACACGATATTTCACTTCAAAGCCTTTTCCTTTTGGAACGAAAACAACAACAGGTAGATTGCTATTGTATTCAATATTTTTGCTTTCGCCACGTACGAAAGTCCTGTGTTTTTGCATATCAGGACATGCTTTGCGTGTAGACGCGATGTTTCCATCCGAATCAAAAATGTAGTACTGATATCCCCAACCATCAATCTCTTTTGTCGTAAAATCTCCGGTAATCCAATGATGGTTACAATCCACATCGTGTGTTATTCCCGGAATGAGTTCGATGATACGATTTTTTACTTTTTGCTGAACTTCACTCAATGGAGCAAGCAACAGCACATAGCGATCGTATCCATTCAATTCTTTTGGGAACGCTTCTAATGCTTTTGTTGCTTCATTTTGCACGGCTTCGTCGATTGTTTTACTCACATCATAGGTTTGTCCGCCTTGCCAAACCAGATATTTCACTTGCATGTCAACAGGTGTGTAAATCACCAAAGGTTTGGTGCTATTATATTGTTCAAAGGTGGATGGGCCGGCGACAAACATTGGGCGCTTAGTCATATCCGGACAATTCATCAATGTCCTCACTATTTGCCCATTTGTAAGAAAAACATAGTAGGTTTCGCCAGTATCCAAATGTTTGGTTTCAATTTGTCCCGTTAATGAATGTTTATTGCAATCCACATCCAGCACTTTTCCCGGAATAACTTGCAGTTTTAAATCATCTTCGTTCTGTTTTTTAGGCACTTTTATCACGTGAGGTTTAAAACCATTAAGTTTAGGATAGTTTTCCAACTTGGTTATTTCATCTTTTGTGTACATGTTGCTAGGATCTGTATTTTTTTTGGCACCACATGCTGCAAATAAGAGAGCAATGGCCACCATTGATAAAATGTCTCTTTTTTTAATCATAATTGTTCCTTTTTTTTATGTAACTGTGTTTATTTTAAAACAAACGATAACGGATATTGTTTGACCTTGGCGATTTTATTTCATGCGAATTAAAAAAAATCGTACTTTTGCAGTTCAAATCACAGATGCACACGGATGAAAAAATCTATTCACGAGTATGAAATCATGTCGCCCGTCGGTTCGTACGAATCGCTGATGGCTGCCATACAAGGCGGTGCCGATTCCGTTTATTTCGGTATCGAGGGATTGAATATGCGCGCCAAATCGTCCAACAATTTCACCATTGACGATTTGCATCAGATTGTGCGTATTTGCAAAGAGCATGGATTGAAAAGCTATCTTACGGTAAACACCATTATTTATGACAACGACTTGTCGCTGATGCGCACCATTGTGGATGCTGCCAAACAGGTGCATCTGTCCGCCATTATCGCGTCGGATGTTGCTGTGATGATGTATGCACGCAGCATTGGAGTTGAAGTGCATCTTTCTACTCAATTGAATATTACCAACACCGAATCGTTGAAGTTTTATGCACAGTTTGCCGATGTGGTGGTCTTGGCGCGCGAGCTCAATCTTGAGCAGGTGGCAGCCATTTATGCCGATATTATAAAGCAAGATATTACAGGTCCTTCCGGCGATCTGATTCGCATTGAGATGTTTTGTCACGGCGCGTTGTGTATGGCTGTTTCGGGGAAATGTTATTTAAGTTTGCATGAGAAAAACTTATCCGCCAATCGTGGAGCGTGCAACCAGATTTGTCGGCGCGCGTATGAGGTAAAAGACAAAGACAGCGAAATAGCGTTAGAGATTGATAATGAATACATCATGTCGCCCAAGGATTTGAAAACCATTCATTTTATGAATAAGATGATGGATGCCGGCGTACGAGTTTTTAAGATTGAAGGGCGCGCCCGCGGCCCTGAATATGTGCGATTGGTGACGGAGTGTTATAAAGAGGCGGTAAGTGCCTATTGTGAAAATACCTTTTCGGAAGAGAAAATAGCGCGATGGAACGAACAGCTTGCAACAGTTTTCAATCGTGGATTTTGGGATGGCTATTATTTGGGACAACGGCTCGGAGAGTGGACACACCGCTACGGTTCCGGTGCTACCAAGCGAAAAGTATATATCGGTAAAGCCCTCAAATTTTTTGGCAATCTGAGCGTGGCGGAATTTTTGTTGGAATCGCAATCTGTCAAGCAAGGAGATGAACTTTTGATTACCGGAGAAACGACCGGTGCGCTGTTTCTCACAGCCGACGATATTCGTGTGGATTTGAAAACCGTTTCTGAAGCCATTAAAGGTGAGCGATTTTCTATAAAAACACCCGAAAAAGTGCGTCCCAACGATAAGCTCTATAAAATGGTAGACGCCAATCGTCGTGGCACAGCTCATGAGCGCTAATCTCAATTTTCAACAAACAAAAAGAGGGTACTCCAGACCCTCTTTTTGTTTATTTTAATTTCAATCTAATCGTTCAGATAGTAATCTACTGTGCTTACTACGCGAATACGTTTGATATAGGGTGTGTTAGCATCTCTGTCTTCGATGCTAAACTGGCCTTGATTGGCTGATTTTATTTTGCCCAATTTGCTGTTAGAGTCTTTGGCAAATTTTTCGGCGGCAATGCGTGCATTCTTGGTGGCTTCTTCGATCATTTGAGGTTTCACTTCGTTCAGTTTTGTAAAAACAAATTGCTCGTTGTATTGATAGTTGTCGCTCGAAAGGGCTAAGCCTTGTTTCATCAGCTCGCCTTGCTCGCGCATCAGCCTTCGCACCAAATCCACTTTGTCGGATGTTACTGTAATCACCGAGGTTATGTTGTAGCGATGCGCGATATCGCGTCCCGAATATCTATCGGCTTCTAAATCTAGCGTTTTAGGTGCTGAAACACTGATTTCATCATCGGTAATACCGTTTGATTTTAGGAATGAAACAATGGTTTGATTTTTTGATTTAATATTCTCATAGAGCGAAAGCAAATCGTTCCCAACCTCTTTGTAAAAAAGAGGCCAGATTACTTTGTCCGCTTCTACTTCCATTTCCGCAAGGCCTTTTACCGAGACCACGCGATCGCGTTGCGAAAAAATCTTGATGCCACTTCGAACGGCAGTTCCTAACAATACAAGTCCAAGAGCAATGATAGCAGCCTCGATAATACGATTATTCCGGTGTATCAATTTGTCGGGTAGCACTTCTTGCACATTCTCCCGATCATCCATAACATTCTTGTTCATGGGTTTATAATTTTATGAAATGAGTATTATTATATAAACACCAAATATGGTGAATGGTTTAAAACCGATAAATTATATTTGGCTAAAATCAGTAGAGAAACACGAAGTTATTCTCTATCAATATTGCCACGTGTAAAGGAAAAATAGATGCCAAACAGATTGATAAAAGCAAACGTAAGGAATCCCCATTTCATCGCTTTCATAAAGGTTGTTTGTGATAATGTGCGAATGGATTGGTCTTCAAAATGGAATGCAAAAAAGATGGTAACGATTGCCATGCTCACAATTTGCCCGATAACGCGCATCGAAGATGCCAAGCCCGATGCCTGTCCGTAGCAGCTTTTGTCCACCGAACTCATGATGGTGCTCATGTTTGGCGATGAGAACAGGGCAAAGCCAATCCCTTCCCACACAAGAATAACAATGATGATTCCGATCGGTGTTTCGGGTGATAAAAATGCCAAAGCTGAGAGACCAATGGTGCACATGGACATGCCCGCAGTAGCAAAGTAGCGCGGTTGAATTTTATCCGACATCGTGCCAACAATAGGGGAAAAGAGTGCCATCATAATAGGTTGCGAAATAATGATCGCCCCGGCGTTCTGTGGCGAAAGGTGTTGTATCTTTTGCAGATAGAGGCTTAAAAAGAAAACGATGGCAAATGTCGCGGTATAATTTATCAGCGCGGCTAAATTGGAATAAGCAAATAGTTTGTTGCGCGTGAAAAGTGCCGTTTCTAACATCGGATTGATTGAGCGATTTTCGATAAACCAAAAAACAATTAATCCGGTAATTCCGCCACCCATCAGCGTCCAACCTAAGGCGGCGGGGATGATAGATGCGCCGTAAACCAACGCTACCAATCCAAGCATGAAAACAAAAGTGCCTTTGTTGTCTATCTTTTTATTTATATGAGGTGAAATCATGTCTTTTTCGATATAAGTAAAAGAGATGATGGAAAAAATTATTCCTAAAACAACAGCGATATAGAAAAGTGATCGCCAACCCATTTGTTGTGTAAGAATCCCTCCAATAAATGGACCCAGTGCCAAGCCAAGATAAACTGCTGCTACTGTAAAACCCAACACTTTGCCTCGATTGCGCGACGAAAAACTTGCAACTAACAGCGCTTGTCCGGTAGTGTTGGAAAATGCCAGTCCCACTCCTTGCAGAAAACGTCCGACAATAAGCGTTATTCCCGAAGGGGCAATAACGCACCAAATGGATGACACGGTGAAAAACAGCAAGCCTATTTCAAATAATTTGCCATGCCCCCATATATCGCCCCACTTACCGACAGGTAAGAGAAACATTCCTGTTGCCAATAAAAATGAGGTGATAATCCAACTGAGCATAATGGCATCTAACGAAAACGTTTTTTCGATTGCCGGTAGGGCGATGTTAATTGACGAAATGAGGAAAGTTCCCATAAACGAAGTTCCGGAAACTATCCAAAGAATAGAATGTTGTTGTTTTGTCCATGCCATATCGCAAAGATAGAGAAAATATCGAAAGAGTCTCTTATTAAATAGCAATTAAAACAGATGAGAGTTCATTAATTGCATCAAATTAAGTGTCAAAAGTGTGTATATAAACGATACATTATAATGGAAAAATCAAAGCTTTTTATCTGTCCCCGGAGATGTTCTAAGAAAAATCATGTAAATTTGTCCCTTTCAAAGTTTGTAAAAATGCATTAACATGCTAGAATGAGACATTCAATAGAGGATATTTTATCTCGTCATGGCAGGTGGATTGGTCGCTGTATCGACTTTTTCCATCCGCCTTTTCGCCGTTTCTTTAGTCAACGGTTTTTTCGATATGGTGTTTGTGGCGTATCGAATATGGGGTTCGATTTGCTTTTGTTTGCTATTGCGTATAACTTTATTTTTACAAAAAAAGTGTTTGATTTAGGCTGGATAGCCTTCACGCCTCATGTGGCATCACTACTGCTGACATTTCCCATCTCATTAATGTCGGGTTTTTTATTACAAAAATATGTTACATTTAGCGAGTCTATTTTGCGTGGAAGAGTACAATTGCTAAGATATGTGAGTATTGTGGCACTTAATTTATTTATCAATTATGTCGGATTAAAAATCCTTGTCGAAGTGTTAGGATTTTATCCAACGCCATCAAAATTTATCATTCTGATTTTAACTGCCATCGTGAGCTATATTTTTCAGGCAAAATTTACTTTTAATGTCAGCTAGAGTAGTTCTTTATGTCGTTTAATGTGTTCTTCTCCTTTTATTTGTGGTTTTAACTCAAATAACGCTTTAAGTGAAATGTGAATTTTACAAACTGAGATTTTTATTCTACATCATTGACTAAAATTTGTAGGATTAAAAAATAAATCGTATTTTTGCAGTCACTTTTTCAAAGATACAATTTTTTTCATGTTTTGGTGTGTTAAAAAGCACCTATTTGTATCTAGAATATTTTTATAGTTCGGGATGTAGCTCAGTCCGGTTTAGAGTACGCGTCTGGGGGGCGTGGGGTCGGAGGTTCGAATCCTCTCATCCCGACAGAAAAAAATAAATTCGTTGTAGATAAGCGAATTAACCATTAGAGGACTAGCGCTTTTACGTTTTCTTTTCGCTGTAATCAGTATAAAAAACACTATTGTCCGATAAAAAACAATCCAAAGTGCAGAGATAAAATAAATTTTCATCCCTTATACCTTTTTAGTAGTTTTGTATTCACCAAAACGCAATACTACAATGAGCAAAAATACACATTTTTCAGACAATCAGTTTTCGGATAGCCGAATAAAGCAGGTAACTAACAAACAGATAGGATTACTGTTTAAACAGTTAAAACGCTCTTGGTCTTTTTCCAATTTGGTGAGTTTTTGCAGGATTCGTCTGTTTAACGACCTTCATTTAATGCGTTTTTTAGAAAATCCGGAGAAAGATTGGCTGAGAAATCAGCAAAATTTGGAACAGCAAAACTTATTCAACAGGCAGGGCTTGCTTTTTTAATATGAAGATATAGTGAGCTCAGCACCTGTTTATCAAAAACACACAAACAGATTAGTCGATTAACCGATTTTTATCGGACAACAATGTTTTTATATTTTATTTTCCTCCGGTTTTTCCTACAAGATAAAATATGTTTTTCAGTTTAATTTGAGTCTAGGAGCGACTATCTACTTTGATTTAAAAATATCGGTTAATTTAACCGCCTGAAAGGTCATATGCGCCACACTGCTTTCATAAAGAATGCCGACCGTTTCATTATCAATCAATGTGAGGCAAGAGTAGCCCCAACCAAAATCATCATCCAATAACACTTGATACTCTTCGGGAAATGAAACGCCACCGTCTAAACTTCCTTTTATGGTGATTTTGTGCCGATGTTTGGTTGAGTTGGGATTTGAGAACAACACCAAATCTTTCCCCAACATATTATCTTTTGCCGGCACATGAATCAAACTCGCCATACACACAGGCTCACGAAGTGCGCTACGCGATGAAACGTGCTCTTGCCAAGTGATGCCTAAATCGGTGGTTGTAGAAACAGCTCGGCTGCCACCACGATTGTCGCGCATATTCAACATAAGGACACCGGGGGCAACTTCTGCCACTTGTGCTTCGGTTGTGTTGGTTCGAGCATGGTTGTGAATATGCCACGTTTTGCCTCTGTCTTTGCTATACATAATGCCGGCATTTGGCACTTTGGTAGAGTCAATATATTGTATAGGGAAAACTAAGGTGCCATCGTGCATGGTAATTCCACGTCCAGGTCCTTGCAATAAAAATCTCCACGAGGGATCTTTTACTTGTGAAGTAATATTTATTGGCTTTGACCATGTTTTTCCATCATCATCGCTGCGGGCGAGCACCAATTGCGCTGTATGTTGCACATCTATTCCCGGTTGCGAGTTATGCCACGCGCGCATATTTCCCATTCCGTGTGTCCATGCGGCAACAATCCAAATTGTTCCGGTACGATTATCCACCAGAATTGCCGGATCTCCCACTCCATTTTGAGAAGCGGGCAAACCACCAAACTGATCAAAGTGTAACGGGATGCGCATTTTTTCCCACGTTTGTCCCTTGTCTGTACTGCGACTCAATCCCACGTCTATATGTTCTTGCAAATCGACACTGTTGTTGTAGCGAACATCATACACGCCAAGCAATGTTCCACTCCTTGTTGTTACCAATCCGGGAATACGATAGGCGGCTGCACCATCATCGCCCGCGTGACGAACACCAATACCCATTCGGAACGACGACGGCTCATCTGCAAACAAAAGAGCGGCACATTGCTTATCCATAGACGCAGAGAGCGATTCAATATCTATTTTTGATAGCAACGATGCATTAGGCTTCATCTGCAAACTAATCCAAAAATAATTTACACCCGGAAAAAGCGAATAATTGGCGGACAAAATAACCTCTGAATCGGGATTTTTTTGTTCCGACACTTTAATGGAATAGGAAAGATTGGCATCTTTCGTCTTTTTTTGTGCGTGGCTCGAGATATATTGTACGGGCGCGTAATGAAGCTGTCCCTCACGCTGCACAGCTTCTGTACCACCATAAAACAATTTCACGGACTCAATTTCATCTCGATTTACATTTGCCGAAAAAGATAGACGAATCTCATCCAGTTTTTTCGCATTTTCGCTATCTATGCGAAGATAATACAACACATTATCGTTTCTGTCGATAAGAACAGGTGTTTTACTTTGCTTCACCCTGATGGTATCAGCGGCATACATCGTTGATAACAAAACACTTATAATTAAAAACAGAAATATTTTTTTTACCATGAGAATTATGTTTTATGATTTTGAACAAATATACATGATTTTTCTTATGAAACCACGTAAATATGGAAAAAAATAGTTGTACGGTGAAGTAATTCATTCTTTTATTTCTCTCAAACTTATAGATAAAGATAAAAATCCTTAACCAACTCTACAAACTCTTTACTATATTGATGTCGCTGATTTTCAATAATCAACTCATCTTCTATTTTATTTCCTTGCGGAAGCAATGCGAGCTCTGTCAGCAAACGTTTGGGCAGCGAGTTTGCTGTTGGAAAGACGGTGGTTTGACGTATAATTTCCCACTCTAGATCATCGGCAATTGCTTCCAATGCCTTTTTTTCATTGTACGGTAAAATCAGTGAAACTCGTCCCTCGGGCTTTAGTGCCTGTTTGCTCAATCGCAGCATTTCCGGCAGCGAAAATGAAATTGTGTGCCGGGCAACATTACGTTTGGCAAACGGTGACAAAAGAGAATCTTGAAAATAAGGCGGATTAGATACAATGACATCGTACGCCTCTTTTTTATCGATTATAAACTCTTGAAAGGAGGCATGTTTTACTTCAATTCTCTCAACAAAAAGACTGCTTGAAACATTTTCTTTTGCCTGCCATGCGGCATCGCTATCCACATCAACAGCCGTAATGGCAATATTGCTATTTCGTTGAGCCAGCATCAACGAAATTAGCCCTGTTCCTGTGCCGATATCAAGCGCTGTCGAAGCGTTTCGCACTTGAGTCCACGCACCCAACAACACACCATCGGTTCCAACTTTCATGGCACATTTATCGTGCCAAACCGTAAACTTTTTAAATTTAAAATAGAGGTTCGCCATCCTTTGTTCTTTTTTGGCATGGATTTTGGATATATAAATATATCAATTAGATAAACAAAAGTACATTTTTTACATAAATATAGGTGCCAAATAATTTTTCGATTTAGAAAATAAGAAATATGATGAATATGTTTCAAGCCAAAATACATGGTCTTACCGACGACTCGGATGCCAATGTTATATCTTTCATTGCCGGTGACTTCGTTGAAGGAAATACGGATTTTGATGAGTCTTTGTTGGAAGACACAATTCCAGTTCTACCCCTTCGCAATACCATCGTTTTCCCGGGAAGTAGCTTACCCATTTCTGTAGGGCGAAAAAAGTCACTAAAACTGGTGAAGTCGTTAGGAGGAAAACAGCGATACATCGGTTTAGTATGCCAAAAAGACACAAATATTGAAGATCCCGACAAAGAGGACTTGTACCAAATCGGCGTGGTGGCAGAAGTTATCCGTGTCATTGAGCTTGCTGACAACAACTTCAGCATTATTGTGCATGCCAAAAAACGGTTTGAATGGAAAGAAATAACGCAAGAAACACCATATTTCCGTGCCACATATAAGATATTGGAAAGCAAAAAAACAAAGAAAGACGATAAGGAGTACAATGCCATTCTCGACTCGATGCGAGATGCAATGCTGCACATGTTGCATTTGCTGGGCGAACCGCCAAAAGAACTGATACAAACCATTCGCAACGAAGCATTTTCGGACATGTTGGTTAGCTATTGTGCCACCAACCTGCCCATCGAAAGCCGCGAAAAGCAAGAGATATTGAGCATCGATGACGAAAGAGAACAGGCTTACCGTCTGTTGATGGTACTGAATCGCGAATCGCAGATTTTGGAATTGAAAATGAATATCCAAATGAAAACGCGCGAAGATTTGGATCAGCAACAAAAAGAGTATTATCTGCAACAACAGATAAAAACCATTCAGGAAGAGTTGGGAGGAAATACACAGCAGATTGAAATTGATGAGTTTCGCGAAAAGGCAAAAAAGAAAAAATGGAGTGCCGAAGTGGCAGAAATATTCGAAAAAGAGGTAAAGAAACTGGAACGCCTGAATCCGCAATCACCTGATTACTCTGTTCAATTTGGTTACTTACAAACAATTTTGGAATTGCCTTGGAATGAATATACCAAAGACAATTTCAATCTGAATAATGCTCAGAAAATTCTTGACAGAGACCATTTCGGAATGGAAAAAGTGAAAGAGCGCATCATTGAACATCTTGCCGTTCTAAAACTGAAAGGCGATTTAAAATCACCCATTATCTGTCTGTATGGGCCGCCGGGAGTAGGGAAAACCTCACTGGGGAAATCCATTGCCGAGGCGTTGAACAGAAAATATGTTCGCATATCGCTCGGTGGACTACACGATGAAGCCGAAATAAGAGGACACCGACGCACCTATATAGGGGCCATTCCGGGACGAATCATCCAAAACATACAAAAAGCCGGTTCGTCAAATCCGGTTTTCGTTTTAGACGAAATAGATAAGATCGGAAACGATTTTCGTGGCGACCCCTCGTCAGCACTGTTGGAAGTGCTTGACCCGGAGCAAAACACAGCGTTTCACGACAACTACCTGTCTGTCGACTACGACTTGTCAAAAGTGCTATTTATTGCCACGGCAAATAATGTAAACAGCATTCCTCAGCCATTGCAAGACCGCATGGAAATGATTAATGTAGGTGGATATATCACAGAGGAAAAAGTAGAAATCGGGTATCGCCACCTTGTTCCAAAAGAGTTGGAAAACCACGGCATTCCTAAAAAAGCGTTTAACATTACCAAACCGACGCTTACAAAAATAATTGAAAGCTACACACGTGAATCAGGCGTACGTGAGTTGGATAAAAAAATAGCCAAAGTGATGCGTCGCGTAGCGCGAAAAATCGCTTCGGAAGAAAAATATCCAAAATCACTAAAAATTAGTGATCTCAAAGAGTTTTTAGGAACGGAAGAATTTAGCAGAGACTCCTATCAAGGAAACGAATATGCCGGCGTTGTAACCGGTCTGGCATGGACAGCGGTTGGAGGCGAAATTCTGTTTATCGAAAGCTCGATAAGCCCGGGTAAAGGCTCAAAGCTTACCCTGACAGGCAACTTGGGCGATGTGATGAAAGAATCGGCAATGCTTGCCATGGAATACGTGCGTGCACATGCGCAAGAGCTAAACATTGCACCTGATATTTTTGAAAACTGGAACACGCACATTCACGTTCCCGAAGGAGCGATTCCAAAAGATGGGCCCTCTGCCGGCATCACAATGATAACGTCGCTGGCATCGGTTTACACACAACGCAAAGTGCGTGCAAATGTCGCCATGACAGGTGAAATTACCCTACGCGGAAAAGTCCTTCCTGTCGGAGGAATCCGAGAAAAAATATTGGCGGCCAAGCGTGCGGGCATCAAAGAGATCATTCTTTGCAAAGAAAACAAAAAAAATGTGGATGAAATAAAACCATCATATATAGAGGGCTTAACATTTCATTACGTAGAGGATGTTCGCGAGGTGTTGGAACTTTCGCTAATGAAACAAAAAGTAAAACATGCAATAAATTTTACAATACCCCAAAAAACAAAACCGGCAGAAAAGAGCTAGGATAAAGAGGTTTTATCTCAGCCATTCTAATTTCAAAACACAAAAAAGCCCTAAATCAGGGCTTTTTTTATGTGATAAGTAGTCGAATCATCGTGCCTTTCGGCAAGGACATTACATAAATAGCTTATATGCGAAGTACGCCAGATAAAGAGCAAATAAAATGCATCCTTCGACACGATTGATATCGCGTCGTATACGCATAAACACAAAGAGAATTAGTGTTATCGCTAATAAATAGATACCGTCAAACATGTTAATATCCTGCGTTTCAATTGGTTTTATAAGTCCTGCCGTACCAATAATCAGAAGCATATTAAAAATATTTGAACCAACAACATTTCCCACAGCGATATCGGTCTGTTTTTTTATTGCCGCGACAATGGATGTAGCCAACTCAGGCATGCTGGTTCCCGCCGCGACAATTGTTAAGCCGATTAGGGCTTCGGACATTCCCCACTTGGTAGCCACAAAAACTGAATTATCTACCAATAAATCGGAACCATAAACAAGCCCTGCCAAACCAATGACAATCATCAGCCAATCAATTACCCAGTGTTTTGTTACTTTAAATTCAGAATTGGGGTCTTCTGTCTCATCTTCTTTGTTTTTTATGGCCTTGTATATTAAGTATCCGATATACAAAACAAATGCCGACATATAGATAGTGGCTTCAAAAAAGGTCAGTTTCCCGTCGTAGAAAGTTACAAGAAACAGCACCGTAGAAGCAATCATGACAGGCACATCCAGTTTGAATAGCTGCTTCTTAACTACCAAAGGATAAATAATGGCAGAAATACCAAGAATAACTCCCACATTAAAAAGATTGGAGCCCAACACATTACCAAGTGACAAAGCTCCTTGTCCCACAATTGAAGATTGTACACTCACAACCAATTCCGGAGCACTGGTACCAAAAGAAACAACTGTTAGCCCGATTACCAAAGGACTGACACCCAGTCGTTTTGCAAAAGAAGCACCACCCTGAACCAACCAGTTGGCGGCAAAATAGAGAATAACCAAAGAAAGCAAAATCAGTAGAATCGCGAGAGTCATTTTTTTTGTATTTATAAATTAATTTCAACACCTATATGGCGAAAAACGCAAATAACGCCATCAAAAACGAATACAAAGATAGACAAAAAATAAAAAAACCCCTTCTATTTTATAAAGAAGAGGCTTATTAAATATCAATTTAAATTTAGCCATATGCTATTCGGCATAGTATCTGAAATCTTTGAGCATCTCTTGCAATCGTTTCCTGGCAAAGAAAATACGGCTCTTTACCGTTCCTATGGGCAAACCCAAATGCTGTGCGATTTCTTCATACTTATATCCAGAGACATGCATAGAGAAAGGCACTTTATATTCATCCGTAAAACTTCGGATGGCTTTATTTATCTCTTTAATTGTGTAAGCTGCTTCCGGTGTATTAAATCCTGAATCTTGCGGAAGATTGAGATGATATAAATTTTCAGTTTTATCAATAATGGTTTGACTGCGTACAATTTTACGATAATTATTTACAAATATATTGCGCATAATGGTAAAAACCCACCCTTTAAAATTGACGTTTTCGTAGTACTTTTCTCTATTGTCAAGTACACGAAGTGTAGTCTCTTGTAAAAGATCTTTTGCTTCCTCACGATCCGCAGTTAATGCTAAAGCGAAGTTTAACATATTGTCCTGCAAGCCTAATAGCTTGGTTTCGAAAGTCTTTTTAGTTTTCATAAGATAACCTTATTTTTTGTGTTAAAAGAGCGTTAGCTTTTTGATTTTCAAAAATTGATCTGCTTTTGCTCAGTACAAATATAAAAAGATATATCTAATAAGCAAACATTTTTTCGACTAAAAAACGACTAATTAGTGTTAATAAATAATTATTAAACAACAAAGCATTCATAACCACCTAGTTATATCATATTTTTTGCGCCAGAACTCAGCATTATATTGCATAAATAATATTTATATCTAAGGCTGAAAAGTGAAAAAACTTTTATGAATGTCCGTATATTTCCCTAAAATGATTATCTTTGCAAAAAAATATTTCTATGAACCTGATTGATTTTATCTCAGAATTTCCCGATGAGGAAAGCTGCAAACAAAAGTTTAAAGCGTATC
>JAEZZZ010000069.1 GCA_023418255.1 Bacteroidota bacterium | reverse complement strand
GTCAAAATGTTTGTGTGAGTTGCTGAAAATCAGTGTCTTTGTAGGTAATTTCAAGACTTATAAGATGTGATTTTCAAGACTTACAACTTAAATAAATTTCAGTATCGTTCACTTTGCGAACAAAGTTTTTTATCATTGTTCAGAGAACAAAGTAATTGCTTTCGACCCAAGCTATATCCCTAAATCAGGAAAGGAAACTGCCGGTGCAGGTTATTTCTGGTCGGGCTGTTCTTCTCGTGCACTTTGGGGATTAGAAATTGGTGGAATAGCCGCCATTGACATTGACAATCACACGGCAATGCATCCGGAATAGCGTTCAAACTTTTTGCAAAGATAATCAAACTTTACCGGATTATTATTCACAAGTTCTGATAAAAAGAAAAATTGAATTGCAGAAAATATCTAAAATAATTGTTGTGGATACATATTTTGTTAAAGATGTAAACAGTTTGGATATGAGCAACTTTTCGCTCATTGGATAAACTGTATTTTCATTTTAATACCTCGCTTACGGCTATTAATCTTGCCAAAGTTGTACATCGGTTTAGTATCCCAAAGGAGAAACCTCAGGCGTTTTCTATGCGTAATATTAAAGTGGTAAACCACAACGCTCTATTGTTGGAAAGATTTTTTTCAATGTATGGAATAAACCCAAACATACTTAAAAATAAAAAGAATGTCAAAGACCTGCTATCTATATTATGGCACTAATGCCGCCTAAAATTTAACGGAGTATTGTTATATAATGTGTATCGTATTATTTTAAAACGGAGCAATGCCCTAAAATGTTTTGTAAAAACAAAAAAGCGAGTCATCACGGACTCGCTTTTCTGCTCTTCAGGTTGGACTTGAACCAACGACCCTCTGATTAACAGTCAGATGCTCTAACCAACTGAGCTACTGAAGAATCTTTTTCGTTCTCGAAAAGTGCTGCAAAAATAGTACAAATTTCCGAATAAAGCAATATCTTTGCTTCAAAATTTATAGGAATAACCATATTATTTAACTTTAAACATTCAAAACAAATGAACATGATGTACGATGTAGCCATTATTGGCGGCGGTCCGGGTGGATCAAACGCAGCGGAATATGCCACTTTGAACGGACTTGCTGTTGTCCTTTTCGAAAAAAACAATGTAGGTGGAGTATGCCTCAATGAAGGGTGCGTACCTACAAAAACGCTGCTCTATTCCGCGAAAATATATGATAAAACCAAAGATGCAAGAAAATATGCCTTGAGCGTTGACAACAGCGAGTTGGACTTAGGGCGTTTGATTGCACGAAAAAACAAAATTCTTAGAAAACTTTCGGCAGGCATAAAGCAAGGTTTTAAAGAGAAAAATGTTCATCTCGTTGAGCAAGCCGCTGTGATAAAAGGAAAAGATGCTGACGGCAGCTATCTTATTGAAGCCGGCGGAAATATCTACAAAAGCAAAAAACTAGTCCTAGCCACCGGTTCACAAACCGTAATTCCGCCCATCAAAGGAATTGACAAAGTAGAATATTGGACTTCCGCCCAAGCTCTGGATAATAAAGAGAAGCCGGAGTCGCTGACTATCATTGGTGGCGGTGTTATCGGCATGGAATTTGTTTCTTTTTTCTCATCGTTGGGAACAAAAGTTACCGTCGTGGAAATGATGCCAAAGATTTTGGGTGAGACCGATGAAGAGCTCTCGCGAATGTTGATGGATGATTTCACAAAAAAAGGCGTAACCTTTCACCTATCTACCAAAGTGACGGAAGTGGCTTCCAACAAAGTCTTCGCCGAAACCGCTTCGGGAGAAAAACTGGAGATTGAAACCGACAAAATCATGCTCAGCGTCGGACGTAAGCCTGTGCTTGATGGTTTTGGTTTAGAAACGCTGCGGTTAGAGAAGTTTCGAAACGGGATTAAAGTAAATGAATATATGCAGACATCAGATCCCAATGTGTATGCGTGTGGCGATATCACCGGTTTTTCTCTTTTGGCGCACACAGCATCACGAGAAGGGCAGGTTGCCGTAAATCATATATTGGGAAACAGGGATAGCATGCACTACAATGCCGTTCCCAATGTGGTTTATACCGATCCGGAAATCGCTTCTGTGGGAAAAACCGAAAAACAGCTTAGTGAAGCAGGCATTACTTATCATGTAAAACGTGTTCCATTGGCTTTTTCCGGTCGATTTGTAATTGAAAATGAGATGAAAAACGGACTTTGCAAGCTGATTGTTAATGATAAAAATGAAATTATTGGAGGACATATCATTGGCAATCCGGCATCGGAACTCATCATAAATGTTGGCATCGCCATCGAACAAAAAATGAAGGTTGAGCAGTTGAAACGTATTATTTTCCCGCATCCGACTGTGGGCGAAATCATTCATCACGCGATATATCCATAAGTTGACCGATATTTTGTGGTAAAATTGTTTTTTGAAAGGAGCGGATAGTATCGTTTTTTTATAAAAAAGTTTTATTATCTTTGACTCAAAATTGATAGAAAAACAATAAACCTATGGTATTCAGATTTCTTATTCTGTCGGAAGAAACAGAGAACTTCAAAAGAGAGATCAAAATTGACGCGGACAACACCTTTTTTGATTTTTTCGAAGCAATCGTTTCCACAACAAATTTGGACAAAAAAAAGAATTCATCCTTTTTCTTGTGCAGTGATGATTGGCGTAAAAAGCAGGAGATTTCTCTATTTGAAAGAGAAGTGGATTTTGATGAAGATGTCTATTTGATGGACGAGTGCGTTCTTAGTGATTATTTGGAAGATGAGAAGCAAAAGTTGGTGTTCGTCTTTGATTATGAAAATCAGAGAGCCCTTTATATTATTCTTTCAGAGCTTATTCCGGGTAAATATCTAAAACAACCGAGCTGCACGTTCTCATCCGGTGATATTGAATTGAATATCGCCGCTACCGAAGAAGAGAGTGTTGTTAAACCCGTGAAAACTATCGAAACCATTGATGTCATCGAACCCGATGAGAAGTTTTTTGGCGATGAGTCATACGACATGGATGAAATTGATGAAAAAGGATTTGATGAATTGGATGATTACGATACCGATTTATCGGAGAATAATCCTTTTGCATGAATACTTTGGTTGTACTCACAGGACCAACCGGCGTGGGCAAGACAGAATGCAGCTTGCGTCTTGCGGAGCGATTGCTATGCCCGATTGTTTCCGCCGATTCTCGACAGATTTATAAAGGCTTGTCCATCGGAACGGCAGCACCAACAGAGGAGCAGATGAAGCAAGTGCCACATTATTTTGTGGCGACTCTTTCTCCACAAGAGTATTATAGTGCGAGCGAGTTTGAGCGAGAAGCAATTCCTCTGATTGAAAAAATTCTTTCCAAGCGTGATTACGCGATTATGTCGGGTGGATCTATGATGTATATTGATGCCGTGTGTGACGGGATTGATGAAATTCCGACCATTGATGAACAGTTGCGCCAACAGGTGTACGCTCTTTATCGTAACGAGGGTTTAGATGCCATCCGTCAGCGACTAAAACTGTTAGACCCTGTATTTTATAATCAGGTGGATTTGAAAAATCCGAAACGTGTGATTCATGCGTTAGAAGTCTGTCTGATGGCAGGAAAGCCTTATTCTTCACTACGTACTGATTCAAAGAAAAAACGCTCGTTTCGAATCGTGAAAATATGTTTCACGCGAGAGCGTGAAGAGCTGTATCGGCGTATTAACGAGCGAGTAGACAAGATGATGCTGCAAGGATTGGAACAAGAAGCGCGCCGTTTTTATCCGCTTCGGCATTTAAACGCTCTGAATACGGTGGGTTATAAAGAGTTGTTCGACTATTTCGACGGAAACTGTACGCTCGATTTTGCCGTTAGCAAAATAAAACAACACTCACGCAACTATGCGAGAAAACAATTGACATGGTTTAAGAAAGACAAGCGGACGCATTGGATTAATCTTTCCGACACGACTCTCGATGTAGAGAAAGAGGTGCTTGCTTTGTTGTAATCAACCAAAAACACCTCTTTCGTTTCATTGTGTAATCAAAAATCCTTATTTGAGAAAACATAGGGCGTCGGATATAATTATTCCCACTGAATCAGCGTATTTATTAATTCTATATTGCCGGTTGTTTTGTTGTCGCCACCATCCGCGTTTTTGGTTTCAATAGTTCCGGAGACTTTACTGAATCGATCGATGTTGGGCAGCACATTTCTAAACGTTATTTTGCCCTGAATAAGCTGGTTATAAGGTATTATCTGAAACACATACGAATTGGATTTATTTTCCGAAAACTCAATTAGCTTGCTTGAATAGGCATTTCCCATCTCATCATATGCTTTATACGATGATACATTTATCGTTAGTTTTTGATTCGGCAGGCTGTGTCTCAGCGTCAAGAAAATATCAACAGTTTGTTCGTTTTTGTTTCCTATGATCTTCAAAATTTTCAACTCGAACTTTTCGTGAAAGCTCTTCACTTTATATTTATCCGATTGTGAGAATAAGTCGCAAAAATTTGCTTTGTTTTGCAAAATTGTATTTTCTGTTTCTAATTTTTCAATTTTCTTTTTTAGTTCGTCTACTGTTTGAGCGTGCATCACGAATAGGAAAGATAGGAACAGCGATGTTAGAATTACTTTTTTCATCTTTATACTTTTTTATGGTTGTTTATTGATGCAAAAATACAAAAAAACAGTGAATCGTTCTACGATAGATTTTATTTTTTTAGAGTGTGAAGATAGGTGTCTATATATAGTTGTTTTTCCTTAGATTTATATTGTTGGATGTAGCGCGGATGATCCAATACGTGCAAGCGTTTGAATAAATGTGCTTCATCGTTCAAATTTTGGATAAACTGTGCATTTTTCTTTCCCAAAATATAAACATTCGAAGTATCTATCCCCAAACTGATATGTGCTTTGAGTGATACAATCATATACGCTTTTAGCGTTTCAAAAAGTTCAGGATAATCATAATAATTGCAATTCAACCACTTTTCGCCAGGCACTTTACGTACAATGGCCAACGGAAACGGTGAATTGATATAAAATTGTCGGTAAAAGCTTGACGCGCCACCGAATTGCTCAATCATGTCATATATAAACACCGATGAAACTTCGTGTGAGCGCGCTGAATTCATTCTTATGCCACACACGATTTCAAGCCTTTTCGTATCGGTGAAAGGAACGCCTGTCACTCCCGCACCGTGGCGACCGGGATTGATGCCGAGAATAAGTCTACGCGAAGTAAAATCGTTATAATATTTTTGATAAAAGGCTTGCATCACACGCATCGTTTCCGGATTTTCACGAAAGGGGTTGATGATACGGATATTCTCTGGTAATTTTCCCGTAAAATGTAACTTGTGATTATATTCGATCACTTTATCACCAAATGTTTGAGGCATCGCTTTTGTTATTTTCTTTATTTTTTGGTTTGATTTATTTTCTACTTGAAATGTTTTTTCTTTGCCCTATTTTTTGCAAAAAGATAAAAACGCTAATTACAAAATTACCACAAAGAGACATCATTGGCAATAAATCCTATGGTTTTTTGTGATGTTTTCTGTATTTTTGCATCGTCAAATAAGAAAAATAAGAAACTATGATTACAGCAGACCAACTAAAAGACGTTTTGGAGCGCAAGGATGCGCTAAGGGGGTATCTTTGACATCGATGCCAAGACGATGCAATTGGAAGAAGAGGAGTTGAGAACACACGATCCCGATTTTTGGTCGGATTCCGCGCGGGCAGAAACACATATGAAAGTAGTGAAAAACTTGAAAATGTGGATTTCCGGCTACAACGAGGTGGAAACTGCCTCCGATGAATTGCAGCTGGCTTACGACTTTATGAAAGACGATATTGTGACCGAAGAAGAGGTTGATGAAGCATACAATAAAGCCATCCGACTGATTGAAAAACTGGAACTTAAAAATATGTTGCGCCAAGAGGAAGATAAATTGGGCGCAGTGTTGAAAATAAATGCCGGTGCCGGTGGTACAGAAAGTCAGGATTGGGCTTCCATGCTTATTCGAATGTACCAGCGTTGGTGTGAGTCGCATGGCTATAAAACGACAATCACAAATTGGCAGGATGGTGACGATGCCGGGATAAAAACAGCGACATTGCAAGTGGAAGGTGATTATGCGTATGGTTATCTGAAAAGTGAAAACGGCGTACATCGTCTGGTGCGTGTTTCGCCCTTCAATGCGCAAGGCAAGCGAATGACTTCGTTTTCGTCGGTTTTTGTCGTGCCGCTGGTTGACGAGTCAATTGAAATCGAAGTGAATCCGGCAAATATAAGTTGGGATACATTTCGTTCCTCGGGTGCCGGGGGGCAGAATGTGAATAAAGTGGAAACCGGCGTGCGCCTACATTATACCTACACCGACGACAACGGTCAAGAACAGGAAATTGTGATTGAAAACACCGAAAGCCGTTCACAAATGGGTAATCGTGAAAACGCGATGCGTTTGCTAAAATCGCAACTATATGAAATCGAACTTGAAAAACGCCGCGCGGCGCAAGCCGAAATTGAGGCGGGAAAAAAGAAGATAGAGTGGGGGTCACAAATTCGCAGTTATGTGTTTGACGACCGTCGTGTAAAAGATCATCGAACGAATCATCAAACATCTGATGTTCCGGGTGTTATGGATGGTGATTTAGACGATTTTATCAAAGCCTACTTGATGGAATTTGCCGGGAAAAATTGAATTTTACCCTAAATCAATCAATAGATATTTTAGGAGCCACTCATAGCGGGTGGCTCTTTTTTTGTGCTACAAGGAGAGGAAGCTATAAACTCACAGATTGCATCCCAGCGTTAAAAAACACGAAAGAAACTCATTCCATACAAAAAAAGCTTTTTGAGAAAAACGCAAATTAAGGTATAAAAATGAAACTAGTGTTGTAGCTTCACAAAAAAATCCCAACATCCTAAAGGAAGTGGGATTTTTTATAATGATACTTAACGTATTTATTGTATTGGTTTCAGATACTGTGCATAACAATATCCTTCAACACCATCGTCAGTGCGAACCAACCACCATTCGTCGTTGGTTTTTTCAACCAATTTGACAATAGAGCCATTGGGAGCTTTACCTACAATATCAGACTCAGTATTTGTATCTTTTCTAATATTTAAATTACTACCATTTGTGGCAACTTTAATTTTAAATCCTCCCGCTTGAATGGGTTCTAAGTATTGTACATAGCAATATCCTTCAACACCATCATCAGTACGAATAAGCCACCACGAATCGTTTGTTTTGTCAACCAACGTAACAATGGAACCGTTGGGTGCTTTTCCAACGATCTCGGACTCTGTACTCGGTTCTTTTCGTATGTTTAGGTTGCTTTCCTTGGTGGCAATTTTAATTTTGCCGCCTTGTTCGGCATGCACATCGATATTCATTACCAAATCGTTGCCTTTGAAGTTGGGATCAATCTGCCCGTAAATATCCCACAGCTTATCTTTTATTGATGAGGAAGGCACAGTGCCTTTTATGTATAGCACGCCATTCTCTTCTTTTACATTCGTAGAATATTGTTGAGCAACATTTATAAGCTCTTTGTATTTCTCTCTTAATTCCATGTTTATTTTAGCTTTATGAATTATTTTACGTCAAGATTGTTTTCTATTTTCACAGGATTCAATGCGTTAACTTTTTGCATCAGTGTGGGTAAATCTTTTTTTCTGATTTCACCACTAAGCGTAACGACACCGTCTTTAACTTCATAAGTCACTTTATTGTGATCTTTTACCACATCATTAAGCCCTGTTCGAAGAGCTGCATCAATTTGGGTATAATCGGGGGCAGGGGGAAGAACTGCAATCTCATTTATAACGGATTTCATCTCTTTTACGCCTTTGACCGCATTCTCAGCGCTTGCTTTGATGGCGTCGTCTTCAACGGTTCCCGACAGGGTGGCCACTTTGTCCTTAACTGCAACTGCTACGTTTGATGCGCCAGGAGTTGTTGCTAATACTGCTTCAGCCGCTTTTTTAAGATCGGCGTCACTTACTTTTTTACACGATGTTACACCGGCAGTCAGTGCCAATGCAAGTGTCAAGATGGATAATAAACGAAATGTTTTCATAACTGTTTGTTTGAATGATTGATTAAATTAATTAATAATACTTTTTGATTCCAATTGTATATAGTATAAAACGTATTGAGGGTTAAAAATGTTCAATGTCAAAACTGCCTTGTTTCATTATGCCGAACTATTTCACACAAGCCCCTTATGTTTGATAATCAAAAGCCGCATGCCCTACTGTGAGCAATTCTGCTATTCAGAATCGCTACATTTTAGGGTGAACGGATTAACGTGTCGTTAAAATATTTTTCTGTATTTATGGCAATAAGGTGTCGTGCCTTTGTGTTTGTAATATTGTTGATGATAATCTTCGGCTTTCCAAAAGGTGGATGCCGGCTTCAGCATGGTTGCCACTTTGCAGCCTTTTGCTTCGAGCAAATCGATATATTTTTGCGCAATCTCTTTTTCGCTTTGCGAGGTGTAAAAGATACAGGATAAATATTGCGGTCCGATGTCGGGTCCCTGCCCGTTGGTTTGTGTGAAATCGTGTGTTTCAAAAAAGAGTTTTACCAAGTTGTCATAAGTGGTTTCGTTGCTGTTGTAAATCACTTCGGTGGTTTCCAGGTGTCCTGTGTTTTTTTGACAGACCTGCTCATACGAAGGATTATCCATGTGTCCGCCCATAAAGCCCACATTGGTTTCTTTTACGCCCGCGGCCTTCATAAAGAAATATTCGGTTCCCCAAAAGCACCCTGAGGCAAAATAGGCTTTATGCATCGCGTTGTTTTTTGCGGGAATAAATTTTATCGATATCGAATTGACGCAATGGCGTGTTTGTTTCGCGGTAAATCCTTCGTTCAGAAACACGTGGCCGAGATGCGCGTCACAATTGGCACACACAATTTCTGTACGTCGTCCGTCGGCATCCGGTAGGCGCTTTACTGCGCCTTTTATTTCGTCGTCGAACGATGGCCATCCGCAGTGCGAATCAAACTTATCTTCAGAACGATAGAGTGGTGCGTCGCAGCGTTTGCATACATATGTGCCCTGTTTTTTGTTGTTTACATATTCACCCGTGTGAGGGCGCTCGGTGCCTTTGTGTACAATCACCCGTTCTTCTTCAGGTGTGAGTGGATTCAGTTTCATCGTCTTTTCTTGTTTAATGTACTGTTTCGTCTTTTTATTTTGGGCGCACATCGAGAGCGATGGCGTCAATAATAAAAACAAGTATAAAAATATTCGGTTCATTGTGTGTATTGATTTTATGGCGCCAATACGCTTTTTTATTTTTATAAATAGTGTAAAAAATGATACGGTTCGCGATGTTGTAGAAAACTGAAATCAGCATCGTTGGCATGTGCTTCGCGCTCGAAAGAGATATTTCGATATGCTTTCATCGCGTCGCCGTAACGTATTAGTCGCACCAGCCATTCACTCACATACCATATATAGAAAAAAAGGATAAGCATTTCCAGCATTTGCCGCGTGTGAATGCGTTCGTGATGAACGATACGAGGCGTCAACGGCGCACACTCTTTGCGCGCGAAGATAATGCCGAAAAGGTTAATCGCCTTGAATCCTTTGAATGGCAATATGGATGAATAGATGATTTTCGTTTTCATTTTCATTAAAACAAAAAACCGGATAAAAAGGTTGATTGAAACGAACCTCGAAAGTAAAAAAACATAAGCGTCTTACTTAAAAAGCTGTTTTCTAAGAAAAATCATGTAAATTTGTAACGAAAGAAAATCACTGACTTTAATCAAAATAATCTCAAACAATAAAAATATGAATACAGATTTTTCCCCTACGCTGCCCTACAAGGTGTCGGATATATCACTGGCCGATTTCGGTCGAAAAGAGATAGAAATAGCCGAACACGAAATGCCTGGCTTAATGGCGCTTCGCGAAAAATATGCCAACGATAAGCCGCTGAAAGGTGCGCGCATCACCGGGTCGCTGCATATGACCATCCAAACTGCGGTGCTGATTGAAACGTTGGTATCGTTGGGTGCCGATGTGCGTTGGTGCAGCTGCAACATATTTTCCACACAAGACCATGCCGCCGCTGCCATTGCGGTTTCCGGCGTACCCGTGTTCGCGTGGAAAGGCGAAACGTTGGAAGAATATTGGTGGTGTACCGAAATGGCACTTCGATTTCCCGGCGGGAACGGTCCCAACCTGATTGTGGACGATGGCGGCGATGCCTCGCTATTGGTGCATATGGGATATCGTGCCGAAAATGATGCGACGACCATACAGCGTGAAGGCGAAAATCGTGAGGAGCGAGTAATTTTACACACTTTGAAGCGAATTTTAGAAGAAGACGATAAGCGTTGGCATCGGACTGTTGCGAGCTTAAAAGGCATTTCGGAAGAAACTACCACCGGCGTGCATCGGTTGTATCAGATGATGGAACGTGGCGAGTTGTTAGTCCCGGCAATCAATGTAAACGATTCGGTAACCAAATCGAAATTCGATAATTTTTATGGCTGCCACGAGTCGCTTGCCGATGGCATCAAACGCGCTACAGATGTGATGATTGCCGGAAAAGTGGTTGTTGTGATCGGTTATGGCGATGTCGGGAAAGGATGCGCCAAATCGATGCGTTCATACGGCGCGCGTGTAATTGTTACCGAGATTGACCCAATTTGCGCGTTGCAAGCTGCAATGGAAGGATTTGAAGTAACTACGATGGAAGAGGCGGTGAAAGGAGGCAATATTTTTGTTACCACCACCGGCAACCGAGATGTTATCACGCTGGAACATATGCGACAAATGCGCGACCAGTCCATCGTCTGCAATATTGGACATTTCGATAATGAAATTCAGGTGGAGCGTCTTGTGAATTTCCCCGGTATTCGCCACACTAATATCAAACCGCAGGTTGATAAATATACATTTCCCGAAGGGAATGCTATTTTCTTACTGGCCGAAGGTCGTTTAGTGAATCTTGGATGTGCCACGGGACACCCCTCTTTTGTGATGAGCAATTCGTTTACCAATCAGGTGTTGGCACAAATTGATTTATGGAAAAACAATTATGCAGTTGATGTATATCGTTTGCCGAAGAAACTGGATGAAGAGGTGGCGCGTCTGCATTTGGCGCGTATTGGTGTAAAACTTTCCAAGCTAACTGCCAAGCAAGCTAAATATATCGGTGTGGATGTCGATGGTCCGTACAAACCGGAGCATTATCGTTATTAGACTAAAATGGCTCACAAGATATTTTTAAATAAGAATACAATCAAAACATTTTGTTTATTAGCGAATTAATGGGTAGTGTGGAAAATTTTTCAAGAAAATGTGCCATAAAGATTTGCAAATTAAAAATAAAGATTTTACCTTTGCACTCGCTTTTGCAAGAAAGCAGTTAGGTTGATTCGCTAGCTCAGCAGGTAGAGCACATCCCTTTTAAGGATGGGGTCCTGGGTTCGAGCCCCAGGCGGATCACTCAAACAAAAAGCAAAACAATGAAAACCGCTGATAATCAATCATTATCAGCGGTTTTTCTTTTTATCCATACCGCAAATTGAAGCAGAATACCGCATCTTACTGGAGGTGAAATAGGTGGACTTAATTTCCACATAAAAACAAGTCCACCTGATTGGATTATATTTCACTGATTTTCTGTGTTTTGCATAAAACAAACTCTTTTCAAAACATGTATTTTTACACCATCAAAAAAAGAAGAGTATGGCAATGCAAAGAAACTATTTTACGGTATTGTTTTTCCTGAAGAAATCAAAGCTGCTAAAAAATGGAGAAGCACCAATCTGTATGCGTATCACAATAAACGGAAAACGTGCAGAGGTACAAATCAAGCGAAGTATAGATGTTACAAAATGGAATACGCAAAAAGAATGCGCGATTGGCAGGGAAAAGAAGTATCAAGAAATAAACCACTATCTTGATACGATAAGAACTAAAATCCTTCAAATTCACCGTGAACTTGAGCAGGACGGTAAACCTATTACAGCAGATATTATAAAAAATATCTATTATGGAGAACACTCTACTCCCAAAATGTTGCTTGAAGTATTCCAGGAACACAATTCGGAATATAGGGAATTAATGAACAAGGAATATGCCGAAGGTACTGTACTTCGATACGAACGTACAGCAAGATATTTGAAGGAGTTTATCAGTGAACAGTATAAACTGGCTGATATTCCATTAAAATCAATCAACTATGAATTTATAACCAAATTCGAACATTTCATTAAAATACAGAAAAACTGTGCGCAAAATGCGACAGTGAAATATCTGAAGAATTTAAAGAAAATCATCAAAACTGCATTGATAAAGAAGTGGATAACTGATGATCCGTTTGCAGAAATACACTTCAAACAGACCAAGTGTAACCGTGAATTCTTAAACGAAATGGAACTTCGCAAAATCATCAATAAAGATTTTGATATTCAACGATTACAAACCGTAAGGGACATATTCATCTTCTGTTGCTTCACCGGTTTGGCTTTCACAGACGTAAAGAATCTGAAAAAGGAACACCTTGTACAGGCTGATAATGGTGAATGGTGGATAAGAAAAGCAAGGGAAAAGACCGATAATATGTGCGACATTCCATTGTTGGATATACCAAGACTTATTTTAGAGTAATACTTCGGTAAATATTCAATTAACCAATTAAAATTCAATGATTTACATAACATAGTTTAACATAAAAAAGATGATTAAGCAGCTGATTATCAGCATCTTTATAGCTGATCAAAACCTAATAA
>JAEZZZ010000060.1 GCA_023418255.1 Bacteroidota bacterium | reverse complement strand
GTGGAATTTGAAGAAAATGATGGAAAAACTTGGGGGAAGAGTTTTTATTTTTTGTTTTCAGGTTCATTTTCCAAGCTAGATGTTCAATCTTTCCTAACCTAAATGTGAATTTCTAAGGAGCGACTAGTTTGTGTTTGTGCTCTATTTTCCGAATAAAACAACGGTGCTGTCTAAACTGATGCTTTCGGCTGAAAAATAAACGGTTACGCCTTGGTCTTTTCGGTAAAAGGCTGTATATTTGTCCTGCATAATTTGGGGGTGTTAAACTCCATTGTTTTTGTTTTAATACCTTAAAGGTAAGGATTTTTCCTCAAATTATGCAGTTTTTCGGTGAATAATGCGGGATAGGGAGAGGCTATTGCGCATCGACCAAAAGGGATTGCTTTGCTGCTTATCTCCATCGCACTGCCGAAAAGGGACAAAATAAACAGCCCCGTATCATTGCGAACATACTGAAGCAGTCCCTTTCATTGATTACAAATTGTACCGGTTCTCATGTGTTGGCATCGTGTACAAACCAAGTTTCGTTGGAACTCTATCAGGTGCTGAAGGATCTTTATCTTTTAAATTCTTAACCTCCTGACCAATTCATAAATTGGCTCTACGAAGCTGCTTTTGATATGTATTAAAATCTCTCTCTCAAAACAAAAAAGCACTTTATCTGTCCATTAAGGAAGATAAAGTGCTTTGAGTGACTTCATTTGTGAATTTAGATAGAAAGAGGTCGTTATAACAACCCTGCACTCCGCTTAATAAAGAGGCTGAGTGCCTCGCCTTTAAGCATTCCGTTCGAAAGCAGAGCCAAGTCAATAAATTGTTTCAGCTTTTCCTCTCCTGAAATATGGATAGGTGTTTTTGTTTTCTCCTTCTCGTTTGTATCGCCCTCTTTTGAATTTTCTGTTTTTTTCTCCTCTTTCTCATTCTTTTTCGTCTCTTTTTCTACTTCCTCGAGTACCTCTTTAATGAATGGATGATCTACATTGACAACCACTTGATACATTTCGGGCATTTCTCCATAAAAAGCCATCTGTTGTTGCATAGCGGCCATCTCTTTCATACGTCTCGAAAATTCGTCTTGTACAATTTGCAACGGTAGGACATCTTTACCTAATGCTTTGTATTCCACATGAAATTCTGTTTTCGGAATAGGAGCTATTTGAGCTTTCACTACGTCGCTCATTGCGCTTTTATGCTCGTCCGTAAGTTCAACCTTTGTTTCGTCCGATTTCACAATGAGCTGATCCACCGTATTGCTATCGACCCGTACGAAACGCGTTTTTCCGATTTTTTGCTCCAGCAATCCCACCCAGTGTACATCCAATGGGCTATCCATGAGCAATACATCGTATCCTTTCGCTTTGGCGGCATCAATGTGCGCGTATTGTTCCTCTTTATCGGCGGCGTAAAGATAGATTAAATCACTATTTTTATCGGTTTGTTCAGCTTCAATCATCTTTTTATATTCCTCCATGGTGAAGTAGTCGCCATCGGTATTTTTCAAGAGGATAAAAGACAACGCTCTGTCATAAAATTTCTCTTCCGTGAGCATGCCGTATTGAATGAAAATTCGCAGGCTATCCCATTTGTCTGTAAACTGTTTACGGTCTTTTTTGAATATCTCTTCCAATTTATCCGCCACCTTTTTGGTGATGTGGTTTGATATTTTTTTTACATTACCGTCGCTTTGCAGATAAGACCGCGAAACATTGAGCGGGATGTCAGGCGAATCGATAACACCGTGCAACAAGGTTAAAAACTCGTGAACGATACCTTCTACCGAGTCGGTTACAAATACCTGATTGCTATAAAGTTGAATTTTGTTTTTCTGCAAATCGATGTTTGTCTTAATTTTTGGGAAATATAAAATTCCGGTAAGATTGAACGGATAATCTACATTTAGATGAATCCAGAAGAGCGGTTCTTCCATACTCATCGGATAAAGCTCGTGATAAAACGCGATGTAGTCCTCATCTTTCAAATCCGTCGGTTTTTGTTTCCAAAGTGGATTAATATTGTTTACAACGTTGTCTTCATCGGTTTCAACTTGTTTGCCATCTTTCCACTCTTGTTTTTTTCCAAAAACAATGGGAACGGGCAAGAATTTACAATATTTGCGTAAGAGCGACTCTATTTTTGTTTTATCTAAAAACTCTTCGTTTTCTTCATCAATATGCAGAACGATATCTGTACCTCGGTTCGTTTTATCCGCCTTGGTCATGGTGTATTCGGGCGTGCCGCTGCACGACCACCGAATGGCATCTTCGTCTTCCTTGTGCGATTTGGTGATGATTTCCACCTTTTTCGATACCATAAATGTGGAATAAAATCCGAGCCCGAAGTGTCCGATAATGGCGTTGCTGTTATCTTTATACTTGTCGAGAAAATCATTTGCCGATGAAAGCGCGATTTGGTTGATGTATTTGTCCAACTCTTCGGCACTCATGCCGATCCCTCTATCGCTTACGGTAAGCGTTTTCGCTTTTTTGTCGATGGAAATACGCACCGATAAATCTCCCAATTCCCCTTTGTACTCGCCAACATCGGCAAGTGTTTTAAGTTTTTGTGTCGCATCTACGGCGTTTGAAACAACTTCCCTCAAAAATATTTCGTGGTCACTGTATAGAAATTTCTTGATTATGGGGAAAATATTATCCGTTGTTACGCCAATTTTTCCTTCTTTTTGTGTCATAATATATTATTGTATAATGATTGATTTCACGATATAATATGCAAATTGTATGCCACAAATATTTAAGAGTTGAAAAATGGCGAATTATAGTTTGGTATGCCATGTTTTATTCTGAGAGCAATAAAAAGTTTAATGACTATCCGTATTTATACCTAAATTCATTTTTGTAACTTACACATGCCACGAGTAATCTTCCGAAAAGTGCTTCTCCAAAGTATCTTCGATTAAATTTATAGCAAAATTCATCTAAATAGT
>JAEZZZ010000057.1 GCA_023418255.1 Bacteroidota bacterium | reverse complement strand
TTTGCGGAGTAAGAAACGTTCAAAAAACAATCATCGAATTAGAAAATAGTAAAACCATTCATCCCACAGAGGAAAAGAGGGGCAAAGAAAATGGAAAGTGTTCTTCATGAATAATGCGGGTTAATACCTTCGCGCACAGAATAGAGTTGAAGAGCAATCTCTTTTTTAAGAGCTTTGGACTGTTCCTTTGAATCCGATTTTCGTTGTCTGCAATTGTGCATCGATAACAAGCAGACCAAAAGAATTAATGGCCATAATACGCGCGATATTTTTTCCATTCTACGATTAAATTTACACATCAATAACTACACAAGACAATCATTCTCTCCTCTTTTCTCTTAGAGTTCAACGCAAACGCACATCAATCCAATTTCAGCACCGCCAAAAAGGCTTTTTGTGGCACTTCTACGTTTCCCACTTGTTTCATCCGTTTTTTTCCTTCTTTCTGTTTTTCCAGCAGTTTTCGCTTACGTGAAATGTCGCCGCCATAACATTTTGCCGTCACATCTTTACGCACGGCTTTAACCGTCTCGCGAGCAATAATTTTTGCTCCGATGGCGGCTTGAATAGCAATATCAAATTGTTGACGAGGAATCAATTCTTTTAATTTTTCGCACATGCGACGACCAAATGACTGCGCGTTGTCAAAATGTGTGAGCGTTGAGAGCGCATCCACTGATTCGCCATTGAGCAATATATCCAATTTCACCAATTTCGATGGACGATAATCATGCATATGATAGTCAAACGAAGCATAGCCCTTGGAAATGCTTTTGAGCTTGTCGTAAAAATCAATTACAATTTCACCAAGTGGTATATCATAAGTAATTTCCACACGGTCGCCCGAAATGTATTCTTGTTTCACCAACACACCACGTTTGCCAAGGCAAAGTGTCATAATCGGTCCGATAAATTGTGTGGATGTAATGACGGACGCGCGAATAAATGGCTCTTCAATGCGGTCAATCATCATCATATCGGGCAATCCGGACGGATTGTGCACTTCTTTCATCGCGTCGCCTTTTTTCTCATATACGCGATACGACACGTTCGGGACGGTTGTAATTACGTCCATATTAAACTCGCGTTCAAGGCGTTCCTGAACAATTTCCATATGCAACAATCCCAAAAAGCCGCATCGAAAACCAAAACCCAACGCTACGGACGATTCAGGCTGAAACGTGAGGGATGCATCGTTCAGTTGCAATTTTTCAAGCGATGTGCGCAAATTCTCAAAATCCTCACTATCAATCGGATATACTCCAGCAAAAACCATCGGTTTTACTTCTTCGAAGCCCGAAATGGCCTTTTCGCAAGGGTTTTTCACATGCGTGATCGTGTCGCCCACTTTTACCTCTTTCGAGGTTTTGATGCCGGAAATAATATATCCTACATCACCGCAATGCACTTCGTCGCGCGGCTCCATATTCAAGCGCAAAATGCCCACTTCATCCGCCGTGTATTCTTTTTCGGTAGCCACGAACTTCACCAAGTCGTTTTTGCGAATGCTGCCGTTCACAATCTTATAATAGGCGATAATTCCGCGAAAGGGATTAAACACCGAGTCAAAAATCAACGCTTGCAATGGGGCGGCGGGATCGCCCACCGGCGGAGGCACGGTCTCGATAATAGCGGCAAGAATAGCTTCGATGCCTTCGCCCGTTTTCCCGCTTGCACGCAACACTTCGTCGCGCCCGCATCCTAATAAATCCACAATTTGGTCTTCAATTTCTTCGGGACGCGCGCTGTCTAAATCTATTTTATTGAGAATGGGGATAATTTCCAAATCATGTTCAATCGCCATATAGACATTGGAAATCGTTTGAGCTTGAATGCCTTGCGCGGCATCCACGACCAGCAACGCGCCTTCGCAGGCGGCAATGGAACGCGACACTTCGTACGAAAAATCGACGTGTCCCGGTGTGTCAATCAGATTAAGAATATATTGTTCGCCTTTATATTCATAATCCATTTGAATGGCGTGACTTTTGATGGTGATTCCGCGCTCGCGCTCCAAATCCATACTGTCAAGCACTTGTGCTTGCAAGTCATCGCCATCGACCGTTTGCGTAAATTCCAACAGTCTGTCTGCCAGTGTACTTTTTCCGTGATCGATATGTGCGATAATGCAAAAATTGCGTATATTTTTCATTAATTTTTTTTCTGTTTTGTTGAAGAATTAAACATAACTAATTTTTCCCAATGAATTGCACCAGATTTATCACAAAAGGTTTCAATAAATTCTTTTGCAAATCGATTAATCATTTGAGCATATATTTCTTCAAATATTTCATTTTTTTCTTTTGCTTTATGACCTAATGGTTGTATTATATCAAGATATAGATTTTCACTTCCAGAAATAAATTCCCAAAAATCTTGTCCACAAAGTTTTAAATAATCACCTTTATCGGGATTTCTTTCTTTACCATAACAGCAGCCGTTGATTGCAATAATATTTAAGTTTGAATTGCTTGTTCTAAGAGTTCTTTTCGCAGTTTTGAAGTCTGTAATCATTTTTTTTATTTGAGAATTATTTCCCCAGTTCGGACCCGATTTTATATTTACAATATAACGTTTGTCATTCTTATCAAACTCTAAATCAATATTAGGTATGCCGGATTTTCGACCATTATAAACTTTTTCGTTAATAAAAATAGCTAATCCTTCCAACCAATCACCAAAGATACCCTCTTCACTCGAAGAAATATGAGCATCGGTTATACCTTTCACAATCTGTTCAGCTGTCAATACATTTTTTGCTCTAAATAAATATGGATTTTTTCTTTGTAGAACTTTTGACAGCTTCAACGATTCCAAACTATTGATTCGTTTTGCATGAAATATCCCAATATTGTCTTCAACATACTGAATTACATCACTTATATTTAGTGCGTTCATATTTTTCTTTAATGACTATCCGTATTTATACCTAAATTCATTTTTGTAACTTACACATGCCACGAGTAATCTTCCGAAAAGTGCTTCTCCAAAGTATCTTCGATTAAATTTATAGCAAAATTCATCTAAATAGT
>JAEZZZ010000056.1 GCA_023418255.1 Bacteroidota bacterium | reverse complement strand
CTATTTAGATGAATTTTGCTATAAATTTAATCGAAGATACTTTGGAGAAGCACTTTTCGGAAGATTACTCGTGGCATGTGTAAGTTACAAAAATGAATTTAGGTATAAATACGGATAGTCATTAAATTAAAAAATCAATTTATCTAACGCTTAACTCCCTTCTCAACGCCAAAATCTCTTCCGGCGGAAAATATCGTCTATTGCCGATTTTGAACGAAGGAATTTTACCTTCTTTTCCCCATTTAAGAGCGGTTTTAAAATGGATACGTAAAATTCTCGCTACATCGAAGGCATCGTAATAAGCATAATCTTCTTTTGGATTTTTCTTTTCGGATAAATGCATAATCAAGGTTTTATAAAGTAAAAATTATTGTTGTCTTGGGCAATTATTTCGTTGTTTCTCATATAACTGATATAGCTTTTGGCTGTCCGTTCTTTCACGTCCATCAACAGCTCAATTTCTTGCAATAACTCGGAATAGGTCAATCGTTTTTTGTCTGCTAAAATCTCTTTGGCAAGGGCAGTTAATTCCACTTCCTTGCGTTTTTCCTTTTCTTTTTGTGGCTTTTCACCCCGATAAATGTGCATCGCTTTTTGTTTATCCCAAGAAAATTGCATCAAGGGCACATCCAAAGGACTTCCTTCTCGTACTTTCAATGCTTTAACCACTGAAAATTCAGGATTCTGGGTATCTTTTTCAATGGATAATATAGCAGCTGCCTTGCGTTGTAATTCGGAATCGAGATGTCCCCTAAGTTTAAAACTATTCGGTACAAATGCAGCACACAAATAATGCAAGTACGGTAAATTCCGGCTAAACGATACAGCTCTTCCACGACAGCTATGCTCTCGGTTTCATCGTTGGCGCTTCGGACAAGGTCGGCTATACCGTCGATAATGACTAATTGGATGCCACCGAAAAAATGATGATAATAATCCATGCTGTCTTGAATGGATTGCAATCGTTCCCTGCGTGACATTGCCGTTAGATAATAGGCTTTCAGCCAATCGGGTTTACTTTTTTGTCCGGCTCGTTTGAGAAGTAGCACCGTATTTTTATAGAGTTGATTTTCCGATTGTTCGGTATCGTAGAGTAATACGGCTTTGCGGTCTATGTTTGCTTGCACGTCTAATCCCAAGGTGTCAATTTCAACGTTTTCTTCCGCCAAAGTTCCGGCAGCTATCGCCGATGCGTAATTGCTTTTTCCGGTACCTTCGCCGCCTGTAATACAGAAAAGGTTACCTTGCGTGCCGAGCGGAACCTCGTTCACGCTAACGATATTTTCGGACAGTTCGGGTGGATTGTCAAAATCAACTTCGCAGGATTTTATTAGTGTCATGGTTTACGTATATTTGTATTGAGCAGGTCGATAATAAGTTGTTGGAAATCTTCTCTGCAATTTCCTTTGGCAAAATAGTCGGATATATCTTTCTCAGTTTTACTGCCTGCAAGCGGTAATACCAAGCGTTGTAGATTGTACTTCTCTAATGCGTTAAAATGCTTTTCCGATGCGGAAAGTCCTGTTTCATCGCAGTCGTATAATAGGATAATGTGTTTGAAACGATGAGCCAGCATCTCGATGATGTCTGATGAAATGTGCGATGTTTCACTGTTGAAACATACGGCATAAAATCCTTTCGCGTAAAGGCTCATCACGTCTTTTTCGCCACCTGTTATGAACAGAATATCTCCACGATTGGGCAGTTGTCGCAGTCCGAAACAATAGTTCGCGGGTATTTGTCCGCCGTATAGAAAACGAAGTTTGGATTTGGGACGATATAATTTTACGTAGCTTTCTCCGATGTAACCGAATATCGGTTCGTTGATAGTTGCTTGAAGTTCGTAAGTTTCGTCGTCATTATTTATGGATTTAAATATAGAAAGGGATTTTACACGAAAATAGCTTAGCGTTTTCTCTCTGATGCAGAAGGTTTTCCAAAAGGCAAGTTCACTTTGTGAAAAGGCTTTTTCGGTAAACTCATAAGGTTTGGCAATGGTTTTTATGATATGATCGGATACAGGTTTAATTTTTTGAAAGTTTGATGTAGATACAGATTGAGTTTTGCTTTTTTCTTAAAGTTTGTTTGTGGTGTGAAGTTATCCGGTTTTTCATCTAAAAACAGATTTAAATCATGAGCAATGCTTTGTAGTACTTGCAAAAAATCTCGGCGAACATCCAATCCTTTGATTTGGGCGACAAAGGCGAAACAGTCGCCGGAATAATCGGGATTACCGAAATCTTTTATTTTAAAGCAGAGATTATGTCGGTCGTAATAAATATTGCAGGAAGCGTTTTTATCTTCATAAAAAGGATTTTTAAAGTTTTTACCCAGCTTGAAATCAAACGGAATATGTTTGCAACTAAAAAAAACTCCGTGGGAGGAGTGTGTCCTTATGTGAAAACTCCCGCGAAAACACCCTAAAATGATTCATTACTTTGTTTTTGCGGAGTAAGATACATTCAAAAAACAATCATCCGATTAGAAAATAGTAAAACCATTCATCCCACAGAGGAAAAGAGGGGCAAAGAAGATGGAAGGTGTTCTTGATGAATAATGCGGGGCAAAGCTATTCATAAGCAGTTTATCATATGATGATGGTATCTTACCTCTCTCTATATCTTCATTGATTTCTTTTATCCAAAAGATAGTTTTAAGAATGCTTCGAGCACACTGTACATCTGTATTTTGACACTGCTCTTGTAATGCGATCAACTCACTAACATTATTTTTTAGCATTTGTTGAAACTCGTTTATCTCCATAGTTTTTTATATATTTGATTTAATTGATGTGTTTATTGTAGTATAAATAAAAAACAACCTGTCTTTCTATCCAAAGCAGGTTGTCCTTTATTAAATCAACTAAAAAATTCTTATTTTATGGTTCAAGTTTCATTTAACAAAAAACCTATGAGGTTGTTACGCGTTCG
>JAEZZZ010000036.1 GCA_023418255.1 Bacteroidota bacterium | reverse complement strand
GGCTGGGGCTGCCGGGCATGGTGCACACGGACGGCTCGCCGCTGTACCGCGACTACGCCGACTACATCGTGCGCCACGAACGCGCACCGGGCGTGGGGCTGCTCGCCGGCTGGCGCGGCGCCGACGGCACGCAGCACGGCAAGGGCGCGCCGAACCCCGACCAGCTGCAGCGCTACATCGAGAACGAGGGGTACTGGCGCGCCGAGATCCCGGAGTCGGCGCGCTACTTCAAGATGGCCAACCGCGACTACCTTGCGTGGGCGCACGGCATGGGATTCGTCGGCGACACGACGCCGATCGTGCTGCAGCTCTACGCCGAGCCGCTGCAGAAGTTCCGGCTGGCGGCGCAGGGGCATGGCGCGCACGTGCCGCCCGAGGCGCATCGCGCGCGCATCGCCGAACACTTCGATCCGCTGCCCGTGTGGCACGAGCCGTTCGGCCACGCACAGGTGGACGGCGAGCGCTTCCCGCTGCACGCGCTGACCCAGCGGCCGATGTTCATGTACCACGCGTGGGGCTCGCAGAACGCGTGGCTGCGGCAGATCGCCACGCGCAACTTCCTGTACCTGCACCCGGACACCGGCGCGCGGCATGGCGTGGCGGACGGCGACTGGGTCGAGGTCGCCTCGCACCACGCGACGATCACCGTGCAGGCGCGTTTCGCCTCGAACGTGCAGCCCGACACCGTGTGGAGCTGGAATGCGATCGGCAAGCGCCGCGGTGCGTGGCGACTGGACAAGGACGCGCCGGAGGGCACGAAGGGCTTCCTGCTCAACCACCTGATCTCGGACCTGGTGCCGCGCGGCGACTACGCCAACGCCGACCCGGTGACCGGGCAGGCGGCGTGGTTCGACCTGCGCGTGTCGATCCGGCGCGTCGACGCCCCGGCGATGACGGAGCCGGCGTTCGCGCCGCTGCCGATGGGCCAGGCACCGGAACAGGTGCTGCGTTACGGGGCGAGGCTCCGGGAGGACCAGCATGGTTGACCGCCGCACGCCGGTGAACCGGCAACGCATCTATGCGGGCTGGGCCTGCATCGCCGCGGCGTTCGCGCTGGTGGTGCTGCAGGGACTGGGCATCGACCTGTTCGGCCGCGAACTGACGGCCGTCACCGGCTGGAGCGACCTGTGGCACGCGCTGATGCCGACGGTGGTGTCGGCGACGGGCCTGTTCCTCGCCGGGCTGTGGCTGCTGAAGGGACCGCGCGCGCGATGACCGACCTCCCGCCGCCGTCGAGGAAGAAGCTCGGGCTGGTCATCGACCTGGACACCTGCGTCGGGTGCCATGCCTGCGCCGTGGGCTGCAAGCAGTGGAACGCGGGCGGGATCGCCGGGCCGCTGACGGATGAGGACGCCTACGGCAAGTCGCCGGTCGGCGTCTGGTTCAACCGGGTGCATTCGTACGAGGTCGAACCCGCGGCCGACCAGCCGGCGATGACCTTGCACTTCCCGCGCTCGTGCCTGCACTGCGAGACGCCGGCCTGCGTGACGGTCTGCCCGACCGGCGCCAGCTACAAGCGCGCCGAGGACGGGATCGTGCTGGTGGACGAGGACAAGTGCATCGGCTGCAAGCTGTGCTCGTGGGCCTGCCCGTACGGCGCGCGCGAGTACAGCGAGGTCGAGGGCGTCATGAAGAAGTGCACGCTCTGCGTCGACCGCATCTACAACGAGCAGCTGCCCGAAGCCGATCGCCAGCCCGCCTGCGTGCAGGCCTGCCCGACCCGCGCGCGTCATTTCGGCGACCTCGGCGATCCCGAGTCCGCGGTGTCGAAGCTCGTCGCGGAACGCAACGGCATCGCGCCGATGCCCGAACTGGGCTACGACCCGGTCAACCGCTACCTGCCGCCGCGCCCGCGTCGCGCAGGCGGTGACGATGTGCCTGCGCCGCAGGAAGAGACGCTCGATGTTGCGAAGCTGCCGCCACTGCTGCGCTGGCTGGACAAGGTGCTGAGCCGATGAACCCCGCCTTCTCCGTCATCGTCTTCACCACCCTGTCCGGCACAGGCTTCGGGCTGTGGTTCTGGCTCGCATTGCGCATCGCGTTCGGCGACAAGGCCGAGTGGTTCGACGGCCTCGGCTGGGCGCTGGGCCTCATCGCCGGCGGCGTGCTGGTCGCGGCCGGCGTGATCTCCTCGCTGTGGCACCTCGGCAAGCCGATGCGCGTGTGGCGCGCGTTCTCGCAATGGCGCAGTTCGTGGATGTCGCGCGAGGGCGTGTTCGCGATCGCATGCATGGGCGTGGCTGCCGCGACCGTGCTGGTGCAGTCCGCGCTCGTCGACCTGCCGAACGAAGCGCTCGCGATGCGCGTGCTCTGTGCCCTGCTCGCGCCGCTGTGCCTCGCCGCGATCGCCAGCACCGCGATGATCTACGGGTCGCTGAAGACCATTCCCGCATGGCGACACCCGCTGGTCGTGCCGGTCTACCTGCTGTTCGCGCTGCTCGGCGGCGGCCTCCTGTTCGGGCCGTTCGCGGGCACCTCGCTGGACATGCCGCGCCTGGTCGGGGCGGGTGTCCTCGCCGGCGCGATCGTGCTGGCGGCCAGCAAATGGCGATACTGGCGGGCGATCGACGACGGCGCGCTGCCGCTGTCGCGCGGCGACGCGGTCGGCCTGCCCGGTCGCGAGGTCTCGGTGTTCGAGCGTCCGCATACCGAGGCGAACTACCTCAACCGCGAGATGGGCTTCGTCGTCGCCCGCAGGCATGCGCGCAAGCTGCGCGCGATCGCACTGGTGCTGTTCGCGCTGGTACCCGCGCTGTGCGCCGTGCCGATGCTCCTGCTCCCGCACGGCGGACCTGCGGCGCTGTACTGGGGCGCGGCGCTGTCGTTCCAGGTCGGCGCATTGTTCGAACGCTGG
>JAEZZZ010000099.1 GCA_023418255.1 Bacteroidota bacterium | reverse complement strand
TAATTTGGGGGCGTTAAAATCTATTGTTTTTCTTTTAATGCCTTAAAAATAAGGACTTTCCTCAAATTATGCAACTTTTTGGTGAATAATGTGGGTTAAATCATGTTGAAATAAAAACAGTAAAAACGATCTTAACCGGAAAAGAAAACAGTCCAATATCTAACAAAACGTATGAAGTAAAAAAAGACAAATCCATTATGAAAAAGAGAATTTTATCATTTTTCTTTTTTATCAGCTTAGTTCAATTTACGTTTGGACAATATACTTTTTCGGGAATAATTACCGATAAAGCCAAAACGCCGTTAATAGGTGTGCAGATAACACTTTCGCAAAACGATTCAATCGTTTCTGCCGGACTAAGTAACGACAAAGGGCGGTTTTCTTTGGAAAATATTCCAAAAGGAGAGTATCTGTTAGAAATATTTTATCCCGGATTTTCAACCATTGAAGAGAAAAGAGAAATCAACCGCGATATTGACGTAGAGTTTTTGTTACTGGAAGAGATGAATCTGGCATTGAATGAAGTTGTCGTTACTGCCGACCAAAGCAATTTAGTAACACGAACAGCCACCGGACACACTTTTCGTCTGTCGCAAAAAGCACGAAACAGTGGCGACCCTTATCGTGCATTGAGCGAAATACCCAAACTTGTGGTAAATGTTGCCACACAGAGCGTGCAGACACTAGGTGGTGGCTCGCCATTGGTGTTGGTGGACGGTCGTATTATCAACTCGGGAATAACGACTATCGACCCGAAAGATATAGAGTCGGTTGAAGTTTTCGATGTGGTTTCTGCCCGCTACTTACGCATGGGAGTGAAAAATATACTGAATATCAAACTAAAAAAGAAACGCGATCCTTATCTTTTCTTTCAAGCGGCTACACGACACGATATTCCGTCGCGGCACAGTTTTGTTGTCGGTTATTTCGAGGTGGGAAATGCCAAACATTCGCTTTACGGCAGATTTGTTCCGTTTGAAAACACCTACAATGATGATAGTGAGATAGAACAATGGCAAAAGGATGCCGACTATTTTAGGCAAAGTGTAGAAAAGTCACGCAACAACAACCGGAAACTTTTGGGAGAATTACTATATAAATGGAGTATAACCGATAAAGATTTTCTTGCTGCCCATATTTACGGAACAAAAAGAAGCAATAAAAACGAAGCATCCGGAAATGGAACTTTACAAACATTAGACAGTCATGATTTTAACTACACATCACTTCATAACAACAACTCTTATGTTCTTACTTCGAGCCTATATTATCAACATCAATTTGCCGAAAACAATACGCTGGAAGCAACTCTTGCATACAACTATAACGACGATGAAAGTAAAGGAGAACGTAACGAAAACTATTCAAATCCATTATTAGATAACAGGTATATCTACGAGTATAAAAACAATCGCAAATCGGGAAGTCTCAATATAGATTATTCGTTTACATGGAACAGTGTAAATAGCATAAATATTGGTAGTGCTACCGATTTGGTTAACGACCATATCGACAAAGTGAGCGAAAATCAACCTATTTTTCATCATAAATCGTGGAAAGAGTATCTTTATGCAGCTTTCAGCAGTAAATTGGGCAATCTTTATTATATGGCATCTGCCGGATTGGAAGGCATTTGGCTTAAAGCAGGCGATGCTAAGAATAGTTATCTGAAACCACGATTTTCATTAAGCGGAACATATCAGTTCAACTCTCATAATTCTACTCAGTTTAGCTATAGATTAACCAATCGTTCGCCATCGGTAGGACAATTGAATCCATACAACACATCAACCGACCCGCTTGTTATTACAAAAGGCAATCCTAATCTGCTGCCCGACCAAACGCACGCGCTCAGATTATCTCATACATTCAATAAAAGAAATATCTATTTTACACCGTCGGTTAATTATCAACTCACCACCGATATAATAGAGCCACATGGATATACTGAAAATGGTGTTTTTGTGAATACTTATAAAAATTCGGGTAGCTTTACGTTCTTTTCTGTAGGAGGCAATATCAGTTACAGATTAAACTTTAAAGATGGAAGTGCGAATATCAATTTAGGCAGCTACTATTATACTCAATATTTTGAGGGATTAACTCCGAAACATCCCATCATGACCGATGGAGGATTTATGCTTACTTATAAAAAATGGATGATGGCAGGATTTTTTAATCATCAGAATGTCCTATATTCGCCTATTTCACGAACAAAATATCTTTCGCCAACATTTTCGAGCATTCAGGTAAATTATAATTTCACGAAAGATTTTTATATAGCAGTGGCATTGCAATATTTTATCGGCAAGCACGGTACGGAAACCGAAACCCAAGCCGGAACATACAGTTCATATCAAAAGCAATATATGACAAGTCAAACTGCCCGCCCTTGGGTATTGTTGCGTTACACATTTAGAAAAAATCAGAAATCTAAAATTAAATTGGAGAATGTGGTAAGAAGTAAGGAAGAGGGAATAGCTCTATAAAATGTATTGTTTCTCTCTTCAGAGATACGCGGTATATTGGGTAAAGCAAATGAAGGACAGTATAGCTTTCGTTGAGCTATGTGCGTTTTATTCTGTTATCCATTTTACTGTCGCAACGGCATCTTTCCATTGTTCTGTTATTGCTCCGTCAGTTTGATAGTCAAAATAATTTTCAAAATCGTACAAAATATCAACAACTTCATTAAAGTCATTCAAAGCTAGAAATTCAAGTCTGCTCAGTATTTCTTCTGGATTTTCAAGTTTTCCTGTTCCTTTCATTTTCTTGGGCTGTCTTAAGTGGCTGTATGCCTTTGTTTTATTGGTTTTTGTCTGTGCGAATGCAGGTTTTTCATCCAACACGATAAGTTTATTTCCTTTGACAAAAATTTTTTGAAGGCCTATTTTTACTTCTTCCCATTTCCAATTTTCTCCTGCGGGTAGAAGTTTTAATTCAACAATTTTAAGTTCGAGTTCGTCTTTTATTAGAATGCCGTTTTGAACGGCTCCATATTCCACAAGTTGTTCACCTGTTTTGCAATTGAAAACATTAAACTCTGAAATTAGACCTTCATTTTCGCTTAGTTTTTCCTGTTCATACCTACAAACCGAAAGAGTGGTTCCGTTACTAAATCCTATTGTCAAACTCAGTTTGTCAGACTTTGAAGAACCAATTCCGTTAAAACGCCTGCAGTCAACCGATTGGGCGGTTACGGTAATTGAAATTATCGTCAATATTAATAGTTAGCAGTGTGTTATTTTTTTGCATTGGCTACAACTCATTTATATGAGACAAAGATAATAAAAGTTATGACTATCCGTATTTATACCTAAATTCATTTTTGTAACTTACACATGCCACGAGTAATCTTCCGAAAAGTGCTTCTCCAAAGTATCTTCGATTAAATTTATAGCAAAATTCATCTAAATAGTTTT
>JAEZZZ010000064.1 GCA_023418255.1 Bacteroidota bacterium | reverse complement strand
GATACGCTTTAAACTTTTGTTTGCAGCTTTCCTCATCGGGAAATTCTGAGATAAAATCAATCAGGTTCATAGAAATATTTTTTTGCAAAGATAATCATTTTAGGGAAATATACGGACATTCATTTTTTTAATAAAGATTGCATAAAAATTTCAACGCAAGCGTTGCATTTCTAAGTCGAACTTGAATCCTATCCTGCAACCTTAATGGCAAATTATTCCTCTTTTTCCGACCTTGAATTCTAAATTGAAAAGCCTAATAAACCGGTACTAAGCCAAAATCTTCTTGTGGAAATTTAGGGATAGAAAACAGAGTTTTTGTCTTTTCGATACCGACTTAAATCTAAATAAAGAAATTACAAGCACAGCAATCCATTTATTATGACAATCCAACATTCGGTTCACCGTTACCCGGCATTTCATTATCACCATCGAATATAATGGCAGCTTGACTTAGCCTATCATCATTTTTGTCATCATTTTCATTTTCATCTTCCTCATCCCACGTTTCGGGTGGTTTTTGCGGCTCTTCTTTTCTGAAAACAATCGCGACCAAAAGCCCACTCACAGCACCTGCCAGATGTCCCTCCCATGAAATGTTTATATCCAAATATTCCGAAAAGGGAAAAATGCTCCAAACCGTACTTCCATAGAGAAAAACAACAATCAACGACAAAGCGACCAACGGGATATATTTGCGAAAGATTCCACTAAAAAAGAGAAAGAAAACCAACCCAAAAATCAACCCACTAGCTCCCACATGATAGGCATCGCGTCCAATAACCCACGTAAAAAATCCACTCAACATCCACAACAAAAACACCGAACGAAAAGCAATGGTATGATAGAAAAAAAATGTAAACCACAACAAAATAATCAACGGCAAGGTATTTGATCCAATATGTGAAAGCGAGTTGTGAATAAGAGGCATAAAAAGAATCCCCTTTAAACCGCGAACAGTTCGTGGAAGAATGCCAAGATAATGAAACGATTTTGAAAAAACAACAGACGCATCCACAAAAAACACAAGCCATGCCACAGCCACAAACACCAAAGATGGTATTGCTGCCAACCACATCCGCTTTCTTAAAACAGAGTTTGGGTTATGGGATTTTTTTTGCATATCAAAATCTGTTTTTCATACAAATCACACAACAAAGGTAGCCCTAAAATAACCATTATAATATATTTTAGCTCTTTTTATTAAAAATCAGTCTTTAAATTTAGTATATATAGCTTTTTTTTTATATCTTTCGGGTGATAATTTAAATGAAATATTCCCTTTAATTCCATAAAAAATGAGTTATCTTAAATTCGACAAAGACTTGATGATCAACTTAGAATATTCTCTATACCGCAATGTTCTAAGAACAAACCGAAAAGGGGCGTATCAAAACACTTCAATATCAGGGTGTAACACCTCTAAATATCAAGGATTATTGGTGATGCCTGTTCCCTATTTGGACGATGAAAATCACCTTATACTTTCCGCGTTTGACGAAACGGTTATTCAGCACGGCGCGGAATTTAACTTAGGAATTCATAAGTATGCCGGTGACAACTATGGTCCGAAAGGACATAAATATATCCGTGAATTTAACTGCGACAGTGTACCTAAAACAATCTATCGCGTTGGCGGCGTAGTTTTGTCAAAAGAGATTATGTTTTCCTCGCAAGAAAATCGTCTGATGATTCGATACACGCTTTTGGACGCGCATTCGCCAACGACGATACGATTTAAACCATTCCTGGCTTTTCGAAAAATATCGGAACTCACCTTGGAAAACGCGCAGGCTGATCGCTCTTATAGAGAAGTTGAAAACGGCATCAGCACCTGCATGTATTTTGGTTATCCGGAACTGTTCATGCAATTCAATAAAAAGCCACTATTTGTTTATCAATCAGATTGGTATCGCGGAGTAGAATACCTGCAAGATATGCAAAAAGGCGACACATTTAGTGAAGATTTATATGTTCCCGGGTATTTCGAGATGTCGATAGAAAAAGGGGAAGAAATACTTTTTTCAGCAGGCGATATTTTGGTAGATACATCCTCGCTTGCCAAAGAATTCAACCATGAAATTGAGAAACGTACGCCACGATCGAGTTTCTATAATTGTCTAAAAAATTCAAGCCATCAATTTTACTACATTCCCGAAAAAGACAAAATTTATCTTCTCGCCGGATATCCATGGTTTAAAGTACGTGCCAGAGATCAATTTGTCTCTCTTCCCGGATGTACTATTTCGGTAGATAAACACGATGATTTTGAAAAAATCATGGATACAGCCATCCCACATCTGAAGAATTTTATGGAAGAACTGCCGGATGAGAATATTATAAAACAGATTGAAGATCCCGATGTGCTTTTGTGGGTAATTTGGGCACTGCAACAATATCACGCGGCACGTCCCAAACGATTTATAGAAAAATATACCGACACA
Source organism: Bacteroidota bacterium (assembly GCA_023418255.1). Taxonomy (GTDB): domain Bacteria; phylum Bacteroidota; class Bacteroidia; order Bacteroidales; family Dysgonomonadaceae; genus JAEZZZ01. Next base: position 41,653 of record JAEZZZ010000064.1, on the reverse strand, counting down.
CTTTTCTCTTATATCGATTACATCCTTTCAAATCATCACCAAAACTTAAGTGTTGATGAAGAAACAAAGCTGCTTTCCACATACGGATACGATGTCGCCGTAAGTTGGATGAATGCCACACTGCACGGCAAACCGGTAATATCACGTTCGGGCTTTCTCGTAGAATTTAACGCGCATTGGTACAATGCACTCAGATTTGCACAAGAGATCGCAACCGCGACATCCAATGAGGATAAAGAAAAACGATATCGCAGAATAGCGGACAATGTTCAAGAGTCGTTCCTACACACGTTTGTGAACGAAGCCGGATATCTATACGACTATGTAGATGGACTTCATCGCGATCCAAGTGTTCGTCCCAACATGCTTTTTGCTGTTTCACTTCCCTATTCTCCATTAGATAAAAAACTCAAAAAGAGCATTGTCGATTACGCGACAAAAGAGTTGCTGACAAATTGCGGTATTCGTTCGTTAAGTCCAAAAAGCGGCACGTTTCATCCTCACTACTCAGGCACGCCCGAAGAAAAAGAAATTGCCTATTTCAATGGCCCCGCATTTCCATGGTTGCTAGGCACATATATCGAAGCCTACCTCAATGTATTCCAAATGAGTGGCGTTTTCTTGGCTGATCGCCTCATGGTAGAGATGGAGGGTGAAATACAAAACGACTGCATCGGCACCATATCGGAATTGTACGATTCGCATCCGCCCTTTATCGCGCACGGCGGCTATTCCTTCGCGATGAGTGTTGCCGAGTTGCTCAGAACGATGGCATTAATCAAGAAATATAATAATAACATGTAATATGAACCCATTAACACACAATAGAGAATGAAAGCTTTAATGTTCGGTTGGGAATTTCCCCCACATATTTTAGGAGGACTCGGAACAGCCAGCTACGGCTTAACAAAAGGAATGTCCAAACAAAAAGATATGGAGATTATCTTCGTGATTCCAAAGCCGTGGGGAGATGAAGACCAAAGTTTTCTTAAAATCGTCGGCACCAACAACACACCCATTGTGTGGAAAGATGTTTCTATGGAAACAGCAAAAGCACGATTGGAAAAATATATGAATCCGGAAGAATATTTTTGGATGAGAGACAACATCTATGCCGATTTTCATTATATGAACACCAACGACTTGGGATGTATTGAATTCTCGGGACGCTACCCAAACAATATTTTAGAGGAAACCAACAACTATTCTATAGTTGCCGGCACCATTGCACGCACTTACGATTTCGATATTATTCATTCGCACGACTGGCTTACCTATCCGGCCGGATTGCACGCCAAAAATGTTACAGGAAAGCCCTTAGTGATACACGTTCACGCCACGGAATTTGACAGAAGCAGAGGTAAGCCAAATCCCATTGTATATGGAATCGAGAAAGATGGCATGGACAATTGTGACCACATCATTTGTGTGAGCAACCTCACACGAAAGACAGTGATTGAAAATTATCATCAACCGGAATGGAAAGTGACCACCGTACACAACGCGGTAGAGCCCTTAAGTCCCGAAATTGAAGCAATTGACCGACTATCCGGAGTTCCCGAAAAGGTGGTAACCTTTTTAGGTCGTATCACGATGCAAAAAGGCCCGGAATTTTTTGTTGATGCTGCCACACAAGTGATTCGTAAAACAAATCACATCCGCTTTGTAATGGCAGGAAGTGGCGACATGATGGATCAAATGATTCGCCTTGTAGCCGATCGTGGCATTGCCGACAAATTCCATTTTACCGGCTTCTTGCGAGGCAAACAGGTCTACGAAATGCTCAAATCAAGCGATGTATATGTGATGCCTTCCGTATCAGAACCTTTTGGCATTTCACCGTTGGAGGCAATGCAGTGCGGTGTTCCTAGCATTATCTCGTACCAATCGGGTTGCTCTGAAATATTGCATAATGTTATCAAAACAGACTATTGGGATGTAGATGCCATGGCAGATGCCATCTATTCTATCTGCACCTATCCTTCGATGGCAGAACATCTGAAAGAGGAAGGTAAAAAAGAGGTCGATAACATCAAGTGGGAATTTGCTGGACAAAAAGTGCGTGCCATTTACGATAGCCTGACGCATTAAAAAAACAACGTTGCTCATTGAAAATCAAACAATCTAAAAAAAATCGATATGAAAAAAATTTGCTTCTATTTTCAAATTCATCAGCCCTTTCGACTAAAACGATACCGTTTTTTCAACATAGGAAGAGACCATTACTATTACGATGATTTTTCGAACGAAGACATCTTACAACAAATTGCTTCGCGCTCTTTCATTCCGGCAAACCGCATGCTGCTAGACCTTATCAATCAATACAAAGGGAAGTTTAGAGTAGCTTTTTCCATATCAGGGACAGCACTTGACCAAATGGAAATTTATACACCCGAAGTGATTGACGGACTGCGTGAGTTGAGCCGAACCGGACAGGTCGAATTCTTAGCGGAAACGTATGCGCACTCATTAGCGTCGTTAAGCGACCCCGAAGAATTTAAAGCACAAGTAAAACAACATGCCGAGCGCATCAATATGCTTTTTGGACAAGAGCCCAAAGTATTTCGCAACACCGAGTTGATTTATTCAGATGGTATTGCCGATTTGGTATACGACATGGGATACACCAAAATGATTACCGAAGGAGCCAAACACATCATTGGCTGGAAGAGCCCAAACTATGTGTATCAATCAGAGCATCATCCACAACTAAAACTATTGCTGCGCAATCCACGATTGAGCGACGACCTCACGTTCCGATTCTCAAACTACAACTGGAGTGAATATCCCGTTACGGCCGAGAAATTCATTGGCTGGATTCTCGCGTCTCCAAAAGAAGAAAAAATATTCAACCTATTCATGAATTATGAAACATTTGGCAACATTCAACCTTCGCATACCGGCATTTTTGAATTTATGAAAGCGCTTCCACGCTTTGCTTTCGAAAATGAAATCGGCTTTGCGACACCAAACGAATGTATTGAAATGAATCCCCCCATTGGAAACATTTCCGTTCCAAATCCCATTTCGTGGGCAGACGAAGAGAGAGATATCAGCGCATGGCTCGGAAACAAATTACAAAAAGGAGCTTTTGAAGGTTTGTACGAAATTGGCGAACGTGTGCGTTTATGCACCGACAGACGATTGAAACAAGATTGGCTCTATCTGCAATCGAGTGACCACTTTTACTATATGTCCACTAAATATATCACAGGAAATGATGGACACAACCTACTAAGTCCATACATGTCACCATACGACGCGTTCAACAACTACATGAACGTATTGAGTGATTTTATCGGACGTGTCAAAGCACAATATCCTGACACAGTGGACAATGAAGAACTAAATGCACTTCTAACCACCATTCATAACCAAGAGCTGGAAATAAAACGTTTGCAAAAAGAATTGAAAACAGTTATCAGCTCAAATGAGGAAAAAATGGTTACCCGAAAGAAAACAACCGGAGCAAAGAAGAAGGAATGACAGTAATTGCTCAGAACAGATAATATTTATTACAAAGACAAATAGATGGTCTCTGTATCGACAAACAGATGAAGACCATCTATTTTTTTTGTTCTATAGTGCCGGTGAATCACTCACAAACAAACAACCTGTAATAACTAAAACCTAAAACAGATAAAAACCTCATGAAAACAGTTGTTACCCTAATCCCTCTATCATTCATTTCATCTTTTGGGCTGTAAATCGTTTGTCAAAGGCGATTGCGTAAACTGAAATAAAAAGTACTGTCTTAGTTCCATGAACTGAATAAAGACTTACGATCTTTCTATTATCCTCACTCCCACCCGTTCAATTCCGTTCAACGATTCATCACGCATGTAGTGACGAATATTTACACGGCATGAGTCAAGCAATGAGTCGGTCGCAATGTATTCTTTGTATGGAACAGAAAGTTGAAGCAAGCCCGCCGTGCCACTCCCCAACCAAGTGCCATTGTCAGCGCAAAGCGATACTTCAAGGGTATCGGCTGATGCGCCTAACGGGAAATTATCAGAGACAATGAGCCACAAATTTTGGTAGGGATATTGCTTGTTGTGCATCAATTCAACAGAGATATTGTAGTGTTTGCCGGGAACCGTTTCGACAGAGTCCACCACAAAAGTGAGCTGTTCATTCCTGCGCCATATACCCTCTTTCAAAAGCCGGTATTTAAAATAGGGTTCCTTTTTGGCACATCCGCATACAAAAAGACAAAAAATACACACCGGCACAAACAAAAACAGGTGGTTGTTATTTTTGCCTCTCATCTCTTTTGCTATTATTTTTATTTCTCGATTGAATATTTCTGTTTTTGCGCACTTTTTTTCTTGGACGCTTTGAGCGTTTTGGCGCAACCGGATCGAACCGATTAATTCGGTTGTCTTTCAACAAATCGTCAGAATTGCCGCACAACGGATGTTTATCCGGCTCCTTATTCGGGTTGAGCAAATCGGGATTTATTCCTTTTCTATTGAGGGCAATCACTTCAAAAGCGCGCTCTTTGGAAATGGTTTCTAAATTGGCTGCAGTATTTTTATCGGTGGAATAGGTCATTTTCCCCGAAAAAACATCTGTCTTGAGGTGGTGGTATTCCTTATCTTTGGTATATAAAACAATTTCTTGTGACGGCAGTGAGCGATGTGCCTCCACATAAGCGTCCACTTCAAAATTTATACAGCATTTTAATTTTCCGCATTGTCCGGCAAGTTTTTGCGGATTGATGGACAAATCTTGATATCTCGCAGCCGATGTAGAGACCGACATAAAATCGGTGAGCCAGCCACTGCAACACATTTCACGTCCGCAAGGACCTATCCCGCCGATGCGTCCCGCCTCTTGGCGCACGCCAATCTGTTTCATTTCTATTTTCACCCTAAATTCAGCGGCTAGCACTTTGATAAGTTGGCGAAAATCTACGCGCTCATCGGCAATATAATAGAAGATTGCCTTGTTGCCGTCGCCCTGATATTCCACATCGCCAATTTTCATTTGCAGACCAAGCGACTCGGCTATTTCGCGAGAGCGAATCATCGTAGATTGTTCGCGTGCCTTCGCTTGTTCATATTTTTCTAAATCGGCCGCCCGGGCAATGCGATAGACTCGTTTTAACGGGTCAGTGGTATCGAAGCGAACGTTGTTTTTTTTCATTTGGCATTCCACCAATTTCCCGGTAAGCGTTACCATGCCAATATCGTGTCCCATAACGGCTTCTACAGCCACCATATCTCCAATCTTCAGGGGTAACTTATTGCTGTTGATGTAGTAACTTTTCCTGGTGTTTTTAAATTGCACTTCCACCATGAGAGTTGTCTTTTCCATTTCGGGAAAATCATGTAACCAATTGTATACATGCAACTTATTTACATTAGGTGTAAATCCTGCACAATATGTGTACTGATTTATCGAAGGGGATTGTTCAGGATCAGGGTCTGTATATTTATCTTGTATTAATTCGTTGTTCATAATTCTTTTATATCTGTTCAACACATGGAATACATGTGTTGTGTTGTTTTGCCATTCATCCCAAAAACGATGAGCGTGGCTATTTTTTTAACAAAACGGTTATTTTCAGGCACAAATCCAAAAAGATGATACGGGCATTGCCGTTCTGTTCGATTTGCCTGTAAGCGGTTGAAAATTCGTCGCTTAATTGTTCGATGTTTTTTTCATTGATAAAGGGTGAAAAACGAACACCAAACTCTTTTTCTTGCCGGTTGAGATAAACCATCTCGGGATGCTGCAAATTATTGATGAAGTATTCACGAAACATCCGCAAAGAAAAGGACAAGAAGCTTTTTTGCATTTCGCGTCCAATTCCGGCAAGTTCTGACGAAACACTTTTTATCATCTTGATATTTCGAGAAACGGCGGCACGCATCATCGACACAAAAAGTTCAAAAAAATGTGCCGATTGTCCGGCTCCTTCCACCAATTCCAACGCCTTTGCGTAACTTCCATGCGCGATATGCTCGACAGAAAGGGCGTCGTCACGCGTAAGCGCGTTTTTGGATTCCAATGCGGCTATCATATCTTGCTGTGCGATGCGCCCAATGTGCAGAGGCTGACAGCGCGAGCGAATGGTTATCAATAAACTTTCGGGCTCTTCGGAAACCAACAGAAAAATGGTATGCTTTGGTGGCTCCTCAACCATTTTGAGCAATTTATTGGCACACGCGTCGTGCATTTTCTCCGGGAGCCACACAATCATAATTTTATACTGCGACTCGTACACTTTGAGATTCAACTTTCGAATGATTTCGTCGCTCTCTTTGGCATAAATCACTCCTTGCGCGTTCTCTGTCTGAATAAAACCAAGCCAATTGTTCAGATTAAAATATTTGTTTTGTTGAAGAAAATCGCGCCACTGTGGCAAATATTCGTCGCACACCTTCGATTTCACGACAGGAAATACAAAATGCAAATCAGGATGTGCGAATTTATCGATTTTTTTGCACGCAGGGCATGAGCCACACGCATCATCACTGCCTCTATGTTCGCAATGCAGATAACGAGCATAAGCAGTTGTCAGGGGCAGTTTCCCCACACCTTCAGCGCCATAAATCAGGCGCGCGTGTGGAATAAATCCGCGTTGTACAGATTGAATCAGATGTTTTTTTACATCGGTCAATCCGATGATGTCTCTAAAATACATTGTTTGTTTTGTTTTCCGCGAAAAACTTATCTGTCAAAAGGCTTTTAATTCTCGTTATTTAAAAAAGCCACGTATAATATCCATGCCATTGGCATACAAAAGCAATCCGAACAAAAGCACCATGCCCGCGATTTGCGCGTATTCCATGAATTTTTCGTTGGGCTTGCGTCCTGAAATCACTTCGTAGAGCAAAAACATAACGTGTCCGCCATCCAATGCCGGAATGGGCAAAATATTCATAAAGGCAAGAATGATTGAGAGAAAGGCGGTCATCATCCAAAAGGCATGCCAATCCCACACCGGTGGAAACAGATTCCCGATGGTTCCAAAACCTCCCAACGAGGATGCTCCCTCTTTTGTGAATACGTATTTAAACTGATTGATATAGTCTTTCAATGTTTGTATTCCCATTTTTACTCCGGCAGGGAACGAAGAGAAAAATCCATATTTAACGGTTTTTATATCGTATATCTGCCATTCAGATTTGGGATAAAAGCCCAATAACCCGGCAGTATCTACTTTGGCAATCAGCTGATTTTCTTCACCATTTCGAAAATAGTTGATTGTTATTTCCGAATCTTTGTGTTTGCTCAACTCCTCTTTAAAATCCCAAAAAGTGGGCGTGACGATTCCGTTGATTGCCACAAGACTATCGCCTGCAAGCAGGCCGGCTTGCGCGGCAGCTTTTCCATCTTCTGCCTTCATCACGATGGTGGGAAAACGATAGGTTGCAAATGGTTCCTTATCAACCATAAGCTGCTTCATGAAATTCTCGGGAATATCAACTTCTGCCTCTTGTCCATTCCTCAACACGGTTACTTTATCGGCATCCACAATTTGCAATATGGTGCTTACGCCGAAACGTTCCAATTCTTTTCCATCGGCACGCAACAAAATATCGCCATCTCGAAATCCGATATTGTGTCCGCTTTGGTTGAATTGCATTCCTTGTGTTACATTTTTCAAGGGCAAATAGGTGTCGTTCCATGTGAACATCACCATAGCGTAAATAAAAAATGCCAACAAGAGATTGAACAGCACACCACCAATCATGACTAAAAGTCGTTGCCATGCGGGCTTTGAACGAAACTCCCAAGGTTGTGGCGGTTGTTTCATCTGCTCTTTATCCATCGACTCGTCAATCATACCGGCTATTTTTACGTATCCGCCAAGCGGAAGCCATCCGACACCATATTCTGTTTCGCTTTTTTTCGGTTTGAAACGAAACAGGGCAAACCATGGGTCGAAGAAAAGATAAAATTTTTCAACTCGAATTTTAAATATACGAGCAAATAGGAAGTGTCCAAATTCATGAAAAACGACAAGAATCGATAAACTAAATATTAATTGAAGCACTTTAATTAAAAATGTTTCCATTTACTTAAATATTAATCATTTCGACTCTATGCGAAATGGGGTTGTTGTATGTATTCCGCGGCAATTGCTCTTGCCTCGGAGTCGGTTTCTAAATAATCACTCAACGATGGGTTTTTAAGAAAAGATGCTCTCTGCATGGTTTTTTCTATCACATCGCTCATGGCAAGAAAGCCTATCTTTTCGTTCAAAAAAGCGGCGACGGCAACTTCATTGGCGGCATTGAGAATGCAAGGCATATTGCCCCCTTTCTCAATGGCAGTGTAGGCATATGCCAGGTTTTTAAATTTATTTTTATCCGGTTTTTCAAATGTAAATTGAGAAATATGGAAAAAATTCAATGGAGCAACACTCGATGCAATACGCTCCGGATATGAAAGGGCATATTGTATGGGAACGCGCATATCGGGCTGTCCGAGTTGTGCCATCACCGATGTGTCCTGAAACTGTACCATGGAATGAATAATGGATTGGGGATGAATAAGCACTTCGATAGCGGATGGTGGAACATCAAAAAGCCACTTTGCTTCAATCATTTCCAACCCTTTATTCATCAGCGTAGCCGAATCGATAGTCACCTTCGCGCCCATATTCCAATTGGGATGATTGAGTGCTTGATCTTTGGTCACATGTTGCAGCTCTTCTTGTGATAAAGTACGAAAAGGTCCTCCGGATGCTGTGAGCCATATTTTTTGTATCTGATTGTTGACTTCGCCATTTAAGCATTGAAAAATGGCAGAATGCTCAGAATCAACGGGCAAAATGGGTGCTTTGTGGGTCAATGCACATTTTTTTATCAACTCTCCGGCAACCACTAACGTCTCTTTGTTTGCCAAAGCAATGGCTTTTCCCGCCTCAATGGCACTTATGGTGGGTTTTAATCCACTGAATCCCACCATGGCTGTAAGTACCATATCGATGGGGTTTAATTGCACCACTTCGTCAATGGCTTGACAACCTGTCCACACTTTGATGGGCAGATGCGAAACGCCTTTTTTTAATGTTTCATATTTTTCTTCGTTGGCAATAACGACCACTTCGGGAAGAAAATCGTGGCATTGTTGTATAAGTTGCTCCACGCTGTTGTTGGCAACCAACGCGTAGACCTCAAAACGACTCGCATGATGCGAAATAACATCTAACGCCTGCGTACCGATAGAACCGGTAGAACCCAATATGGCTATCTTCCTTCTTTTTTCTTCCATTTATTTTTCTTGAATAAAATATGCAAATTTACATGTTTTTTCTTTTAAAACCAGCCTGACATGTAAAAACATGTATAATTGAAGAGTGCGGCGGTCGGCTTTTTATCGCTCATTGCTAAATCTCTTTTAAACCTTCGGGTAGTGCCACATAGATGACACGTTCTGCGTGTTGGATTTGCACGACAAAATCAGCTGTCGCGGGAATCATATATTTTACTCCATTTTGAGTGTTTTCTACCAGAAACAAAACATTTATCGTGGCACTATCCACCGCGACAATTTCTCCCAACTCATCGCTTTCGTTATCGACTACTTTGTAGCCAACAAAAAAATCCCAATCTGAGAATTCATCCGCTTCGGGAATCTTCAGCTTCTCTCTTTCAATATATACTGAAGCATTGGAAAAACGCGACGCTTTGTTTTTATCACTCACATTTTCGAACTTCACACGCAAAGATACGTTAGAAGCAACACGCGCTTCCTCAACAAAAAAAGGAACGCCAATACCGTCTATTTCAATAAAATAACAGTCGGTTTCGATGGATGCATACTCCGGCTTTTCAAACACAAGCGTTATTTCTCCTTTTACACCATGCGTTTTGTGCAGTTTTCCTATTCTTACAAGATCTTTTGCGTTCATCGCGCTTTTTTGTCACCTATTTCCTGCGTTGCGATTTAATGTTTTTGAGCTGTTTTTTTGACGCGTTCACTTTCACTTCGGGAATGGAAAACTCCTCTTCCAGAAGGTTGATTTTCCCATCCGACAACTCATACAAATCTTGTAATATTTTGCGGTCATCCGCTCCCTTATTCCATTGAGCATACGACTTTTTCATTTGAATTGCAACCAATTTAATGAACTGATCGCGCTTTTCCCCCTCTTCCATATCGGCGGCTATTTTCACCATCTTTTCAAGAATTTTTCCGTAGTGACGATATTGCATGGTCGGGCGACTGTAATCGAGTTGTTCCGGTGGCGACATCAAATCTTCTTCCTTAACCACTTCGTAAGGATATTCAATTTCAAGCTTAAAGTTGGACATAATGGCAAGATGGTCCCAAAGAATATGCTTAAAACCACTCACATCGCGCAAATGGGGAAACATATTCCCCATGATATCGATGAGAGTATAGGCGCATTTTGTGCGTTCTTCGGCATCTTTAATCGCGACGCAATGGTCCACCATGTTTTGTATGTTTCTACCATATTCGGGCAAAACCAAACGTTTTTTTTGTGTGTTATAATCCATAAAATAATTTTATTAAAATATGAAAGAGGATGGTTTTTTACCATGCCTATCTTTCCAAATCCTTTCTTTTAAAACTTATAGGCGAGTCCTAAACCAAAAATTTGTTTCCATTGAACTTTTGGTCCTTTTGATTCTCCATTTTCAATAAAATCAACGTTGTCGTCGTAGCGCAACGTTGTGTTAAGTGTGGCATTCAAGAAAGGGTTTATCTTCATGCTGATAAGCACATCCCAATCGACAACCACATTGCCAAAATCTTTATTGTAGGGGGTAAAGAAATCTGCTTTGGTAATTAAATCAACATTCTCCCATATTTTATTTTTATACGTTGTTTTAAAATATGTTCCAACCTCTGATTTTATATTCTTTCCTTCGGGCACTCCATACATACCGTCCAATTCTTTATCAAAAACGTAGATGGTGCGTATTGCAAGCGGCGAATAATAGAGCGATAATTTATCGCATGGTTTGTAATCCAAACCAATGGAAAATGTGGTGTATCCCGGGGCCATAAAATTGGAAAAATGTTTTTCGTTATCGGGATAGTTGTATCCTTTTGCAAATTGTGTTTTGAAGTCGAACATTGCGGCGTAGTACAATTTTTCATTGATGCCGTATCCAAGTTTCGATGCTAACTCAATTTTATCGGTGCTTTTGCGCACACCGCTATCTTTTATTCGGGTCAAGCCATAATCTAACGCCAATGAATTATCCCATGTCCAACGATCTTTCTTATAATTCAATTCACCATTGAGATACACATTGCCTGCCAATGCGCTTTCGCCACCACCTGCCCAGTGCTTCAATGCTGTTTGTGAAAAATTCAGTCCTGTTATTCCCGACAGTTTCCAATGGGATTCAACTTTAATAGTTTCTGTTGCTGATTGTTGTCCATAGGTAACTGCTGCAAAAAGCAACAGGGATAAAAAACAAATAATCTTTTTCATTTAAAATTTTGATTTTAGTTTATAAAATTGGAATTTAAAAATTATCTCAATTTAAGCACATCACCTTCTTCGGGAATATACTCATAATCCTTTTTATTGAGGCGATACAGGTTGCGTAGTTTCATTCCATATCGCTGCGCGATGCTATACATAGACTCTCCTACCTGCACTACGTGCTGCGTGTAAGGTTTGTCGGCTCTTGTTTTTTTCTTCTGAAAATAGACAATATCGCCCGCGTTGAGCGGGTAATCCTCTGGCACTTCATTATATTTTAGCAATGTATTTACTTTAAAACCAAATTCATGCGCAATGCTTGCAAATGTATCTCCGTCGACAGCAATAACATATACCAAACCATGCGTGATGTATGGTTGATGTGTCCACGTGGCGCGTGCTATTTCGGCTCTGCGTCGCGCTTGAAGTTCCCAACGCGATATATGTTTGTGATATCGTTCATCATCATAGCGGTAAAGTTCATAATCCTCGATAATTTTTATCAACGTATTGGCATAGGCTTTGCTTGTTGCATATCCTGACTTTTGCAAACCGCGCGCCCAGCCCTTATAATCCGTAATCGACAGCGAAAAGAGATGGCGATAGCGTGTGCGGCCTGCTAGAAAAAGCGCATGGTCTTCGTAGGAATCTTTGACTTTGCTATACGCCCGAAAACAATCGTTCGGAAGATCATCGGCAGCATACACGCGACGCCCCTTCCATCCCGATGCACATTTTATTCCAAAGTGGTTGTTAGAGCGAAGTGCCAAATCGCTCTGTCCGGCTCCCGACTCTAACAAAGCTTGTGCCAATGTGATAGAAGCGGGAATACGATACTCCTTCATGTTTTTTATTGCAATATGATTGTACTTATCGATATACTGTTCATAAGACTTTAGTCTATGTTGCGCGTATGCATTTGTAGATAAAAATAAACAAAAGAATATCAAATAAAAAAATGAAATATGTGTATATTTGCAATCGGGATGTTTCATTCCGGATATTTTTACCGTTTCAATCAAATAATGAGTATGAGAGAAATCAATTTAACCACAAAGATAAGCGTTTATCCGTTAGAAGAGTGTTCCGAAATCGAAAAAAAACTTATAGAGGCTGCAAAAAACGTATTATCGGAGGCTTATGCCCCCTATTCCGAATTTAAAGTGGGGGCTGCACTGTTGTTGAAAAACGGGACCATCGTCACGGGCAGCAATCAAGAAAATGCCGCTTTCCCATCCGGATTGTGTGCCGAACGCACTGCCATGTTCTATGCCAATGCCAATTTTCCTGACCAGCCCATAGAGATGATGGCTGTGGCGGCCTTTCACAAAGGACATTTCACGAAAGATGTGATTACACCGTGTGGTGCTTGTCGTCAATCCTTACTGGAAACAGAAAATCGTTTCTCAACCCCGTTGCGGATTCTTATGTACAGCCAAGACCAAGTATTTGTAATTGATTCTGTAAAAGAGTTGCTCCCCCTAAGTTTTGGCGATACGATGTTGAAATAACTTTTTCCAAGAAATTAATACAGATAGCGTATATATGCCAACAGCTACAATATCGGCTAAGCAAAAGAGATAAAAACAGTATCCAACTTCATGCCTTACCATGCATTTTACATATTTTTTATCTCTACCAAACAACCACCTCATCAAGAAATAGCCATCCGCCATTTGCCGGCGCTTTTATTCGAATATAACGCGCATTGGCTTTTCCTTTCCAAACAAAAGGTTGAAAAATCGTTCCTTCGGTATCTCTTGATACTCTGTTTGGCAATGTGGCAATCTCGCGATATTCTTCTTCCCCGTTGGAAACAAAAATATGCACCTCCTTGGGAAACCAAATCCATGCATTGGCATTTTGCAGGAAATTCATCCGAATGGTATGTAAGGGCTTGTTTTGTTCTAAATCAATCGCGATATCAAGAAACGGCACATTGAATCCTTGCCAGTATCCATCGCCATGCGACAATCCGCCGGGTAAGCCATCGACAAGGGATTTTTCTCCTCCGGCAGGATAATAGCGGCTGTATGGCGAGAGATAACTTACTTTTTTGCCGATGGCTTTGTGATAATCGACGCGTCGCTCAATCACCTTTCCAAGAGGTTGTCCGTCTCTAAACAGCCTCGCTTTTAACAAGGCAGAATCTTTTATCAATATCGGTTCTTGGTAATGATCCGACAAGGTGTCGGGCATGGTTCCGTTGGTGGTATAATAAATTTTTGCCGGATAGAGTTCCGACGAAAGACTCACCTTTATTGCCTGTTCTGTGGAATCATTTTCCATTGAAACAAAAGGCTCTTTGCTAAGGGTATATGGATTGTATCCTTTTTGTTTCAACAGATGGATCGCATTGTTTACCCGCGGTTTAAAATCGCACCAATCCCTTTTATCGGCGGAACTCCAAGCCACCTCAGCCAATGCCAAAAGACGCGGATAGAGCATATACTCGGCATGTCCTTCCGTGGGAACATATTCTGTCCACAAATTAGCTTGGACGCCCAAAATACGCTCCTGTTCTTCGAATGAAAGGCTGTCCGGGATAACATTATACGAATAAACTTTCTTGACAGGCAAAAATCCGCCAATGGCTTCGGGCTGCGTGTCGGGCGTCCCTTGATAGCTATCAAAATAACAATATGCCCCCGGCGTCATAATAACATTGTAGCCATCACGAACCGCCTGCAAACCGATTTCTTCGCCACGCCATGCCATCACAACCGCGCTCTTATCGAGTCCACCCTCTAAAATTTCGTCCCAACCGATGAGTTTTCGACCTTTATAATGCAAAAAACGCTCAATCCGGCGAATAAGGTAGCTCTGCAATTCGGCCTCATCTTTCAGCTTTTCATCTTTGATTCGTTTTTGACACAGGGCACATTTTTTCCAATGCTCTTTGCTTGCTTCGTCGCCACCGATATGGATATATTCCGAAGGAAAAATGTCGATGATTTCGCTCAACACATTTTCCAGAAACTCAAACGTCGCCTCGTTCCCAATGCAAAACTCACTGCTTGAATATGGCTTTTGTGTGCAAGACAAATGGGGATAAACAGCCAATACCTCTTCGGAATGTCCCGGCATTTCGATTTCGGGAATAATTGTTATATGTCGTTCCGCCGCATAGCGCACCAGCTCGCGCGCTTCGGTTTGGGTATAATATCCGCCATACGCATCTTTGGTTCCCTCTTTAACATATTTCCGCCGCGAACCCCACCAATGTTTCCAAAGCGAGTGGGTGCGCCACGCGGCGATATCTGTCAGCTCGGGATAGCGACGAATTTGGATGCGCCAACCAGGACCGTCCGTCAAATGCCAGTGAAAACGATTGAGTTTATAATATGCCATCAAATCAATCTGTTTTTTTAAAAAATCGATAGAAAAAAAATGGCGAGAAACATCCATATGAAGTCCTCTATAAGCAAAGCGTGGGGCGTCTTTTATTTCTAAACAAGGGACCAATCGGAGGGGCTCTTCCACACCTTTTTCTACGATATGTCGCAATGTCTGTACGCCATAAAACAGACCGGTTTCCGATGGTGACTTAATGGATATTCCTTTGGTTGTTATTTTTAATACGTATGATTCAAACGACTGTGTTGTGTCTTCTGTTATGGTGAACGATAAACGGACTCCTTTTTGACCTAAGGAAAATGATGCATTTGTTAAGCAATCGTTCAGACGCGATTGCGCGTCTTTTGGCACTTTTCGGAAAGAGACATTGAAGCCGTTGGTGATATTCAAGAATCCTGAACGAAAAACAAGGGTATCCGGCTTAGGAATCAATGAAAGATCAACCAATTGTTGTTGAGCCGAGTGCTTTTTTTTATCGGTACAATCTAAAGATGAAAGGCAAAATGCCATTGTCATCAGAATCAAAAAGAACGTTGTGCATCTGTTTTTTTTCATACCTCCGCGTTATTATTGAGTCTCTTTTTGTTTAACTTTTCTTATTCCGGTTTTTATTATAAAATAAAAAATCAGCAATCCGAACAGCACTAATGCGGTTATCGAAATTTCGTGGCTGTACTTATTGATAAGGTCCTGCTGTCCGTGTGCCACATAGCCGAGCAACGCCAAAACAGCATTCCAGATGCCGGCACCTAAAAAGGTGTATAACAAAAAACCGGGGAGTGACATTTTAGCCAAACCGGCAGGAATAGAGATAAGTTGTCTGATGCCGGGAATCAGTCGCCCAACAAAGGTGGATATCTTCCCGTGCTTATTAAAATATTGCTCGGCTTTGATGATTTTTTCGGGACTGAGCAACAGCAATCGCCCCACTCTGCTTGCAGCTAACTTATATATCAACGGACGACCAAGAGAAACAGCCAAAAAGTAGTTTATCAAAGCACCCATAAGCGCGCCAATGGTGGCAAAAAAGACAACAAGAAAAATGTTTAAGTGGCTTTCGGGCTTGCTCGCAATATATGCTGCCGGTGGCACCACAATTTCCGAAGGAAAAGGGACAAAGGAACTTTCAATGGTCATGAGCGCCGTGATGGTGGCATAATTCATGTTTTGGTCGTACCACGTTTCAATTTTTTCCAATAGGGACTGTTTTTGGGTGTGCCGAAGGGCAACGGTATCGACATTCGCACTGTGTGCTGACAGATTCATCACGATAAAAAAAGAGGCGAACAGGATGTGTTTTTTTTTCATCATCAATATTTTAAATTTTTAAAGAAGATACGATTTTCACGTGCTTCATTCAAAAGTGCCAGCACTTTTTCTCTGTCGTATGTTTTTAGTTTTCCCAAATCTTCATCGGTGAGGAATTGGAGTAAATCGCGCAACTCGTCATCGGAAAATCTCTCCATCACCTGATTGAATGGCTCTTTTGTGCCAATCTCAAAACGGATAAATGCCAAACGCGCCTTGGCATTTGGATAGTCCGGCGTGAGCTCCAACAAATGCTCCAAATAGTGTGCCGCTTTTTCAAACTTATCTTGCGCCACACTCACCAGCGCCAATCGATCAAGCACCTCTTCGGTGTCGGGCTCAATAAGTGCCGCTTTGAGATATGCCGCTTCGGATCGTTTCATGTCGCCCAAACCAAACGCGAGCTCACCTTCGAGCATAAAATATTCCATGGACTCTGTTTCTTCGTAAGGAATTTGTTCGAAAAGAGCAACCGCCCGCTCCATCTCTTCCCGATAAATATACATTCGCACACGCTGCATAAGAATTCCTTCCGAGCCAAATCGCGCCTCCTTTTTATCGATAAGTTCTTCCATAGCTTCGTAATCTTCCGTTATGCGATAAGCATCCAGCAACGAGTCGTAAAACGACTCATCGTCGGGTGCCAGCTCCATACAATCTTTAAACAGCTGCACTCCGGCTTCGATGTTGTCGTTAAGATAGAGCGTCAACGCTTTCATTTTGAGCGTTGGCAGGTCGTTTTCACGTATCGTCAACGCAAAATCAAGGGCATCCAGTGCTTTGTCGTACTGCTTGTTGACAGAATATAGACGTCCGAGATTAATCCAACTGTCAAAAGAGTATGGGTCAGCATCCAACAATCGATTGTTGGACTCAATGGCTTTGTCAAAATTGTCCAACATCTCGTAAGCATAAGATAAATCCATCAGCACATGTATGTCGTCCGGTTCGATGGCAAGGCCTTTTTCTAAATAAAATATTGCTTTTTCGTACTCATCCACATCGTTGAATAAAAAGCCCACTTCGGTGACAAGAAAATGGAATTCTTCTATGAATAAATCGTTATTCGTCACAAGCGCAACAAGCATTTCCGCCTCATCTATCCGATTCATATTCAGAAGGCATTCCACTTTGAGCAAAGTTACCTCCAATTCTTCTTCATCCGGAATGGGCTCAACAATCCAGTAGGCTTGTTCGTACTCCTCCTCCCAAATCAATATTTTAGCCTTCATTATCACCAGCTTGATATTGGATGGATGCATGTGCAATCCTTCGTCGATCAAGAGCTTTGCTCGCACTATATTATCCATCTCGCCAAAATATTCTGCCAAGGTGGCAAACTCGTCGGCGTCAAAATATATTTTTTTGTCGTCGGCGAGTGCTTGTTCATATTTGTTTAACAGAGCATTGATGTCGATTTCGTCTTCCATTATTTTTATTTTCCTTTTTGCTTGCTCCACGAATCTCTGAGCGGCGTGGTGCGGTTGAACACAAGGTGTTCGGTAGTGGAATCTTTATCCACATTGAAATATCCAATTCGTTGAAATTGGAAACTGTCCATCGGTTTGGCATCTGCCACATATTCTTCCACTTTGCAATTTTGCTTCACAACGAGTGATCCGG
Source organism: Bacteroidota bacterium (assembly GCA_023418255.1). GTDB lineage: Bacteria > Bacteroidota > Bacteroidia > Bacteroidales > Dysgonomonadaceae > JAEZZZ01. Next base: position 23,940 of record JAEZZZ010000064.1, on the reverse strand, counting down.
GATTGAGCAGTTCGCGAAAATCTTTCTCTTTTTCGCCTGCCGGATCTTCGACCATGAACAAGCGGTCATACAAGCGTACTTCGGCATCGATGGCATGGGCTGCCGATACCCAGTGAATCGTACCTTTCACCTTGCGATTGGATTCGGGCATGCCGCTTTTTGTCTGCGGGTCATATTCGGCATAGACTTCTACTACGTTGCCGTTTTCATCTTTTTTGCACCCTGTGCATTTGACGATGTAGGCATTTTTCAGGCGCGTTTCGTTGCCAGGGGTTAAACGAAAATATTTTCGCGGTGCATCTTCCATAAAATCATCGCGTTCAATCCACAGTTCGCGTGAGAATTTCACTTTGCGTGTTCCCATGCTTTCGTCTTCGGGATTATTGACGGCATCCATTTCTTCGGTTTTTGCTTCGGGATAGTTTGTTAGCACCAGTTTGATGGGGTCGATAACGCCGGATATGCGAATGGCTTTTTTATTTAAATCCTCGCGCACGCTATGTTCCAGAAGGGACACATCAATCATGCCATCGTATTTGGTATATCCGATTTTATTTACAAAATTGCGAATGGATTCGGGTGTATATCCTCTTCGGCGCAAGCCGCAAAGGGTGGGCATGCGTGGGTCGTCCCAACCGGAAACCAATTTTTCTTGCACGAGCTGCAACAGTTTACGCTTGCTCATCATGGTGTAGGTCATGTTCAGACGATTAAATTCATACTGTCGCGGTCGATATTCGCTGTCGGCAAGTTGGTCGATAAACCAATCATAAAGCGGACGATGCACTACAAATTCGAGTGTGCAAAGTGAATGGGTGACGCCTTCGAAATAGTCGGATTGTCCGTGTGCGAAATCGTACATCGGGAAGGCTTTCCACGTTGTTCCTGTGCGGTGATGTGGAATATGAATCACGCGATAAATGATTGGGTCGCGAAAATGCATATTGGATGCCGCCATGTCTATTTTGGCGCGAAGCACCATTTTCCCTTCGGGAATTTCGCCGCTATTCATTTTTTCAAATAGTGCCAACGATTCTTCTACGGGGCGATTGCGATACGGGCTTTCCGTGCCGGGAACTGTGGGCGTGCCTTTTTGTTTGGCAATCTCTTCGGCGGATTGTTCGTCCACGTAGGCTTTGCCTTCACGAATTAATTGAATGGCAAATTCCCACAGTTGTTGGAAATAGTCGGACGCGTAATAGACGTTTTCCCATCGGAAACCTAACCACCGAATATCTTCCATAATGGAATCGATATACTCTACGTCTTCTTTCACGGGGTTGGTGTCATCAAACCGAAGGTTGCACACGCCGTTGTATTGCTGGGCAATGCCGAAATCAAGACAAATTGCTTTGGCGTGTCCGATGTGTAAGTAGCCGTTTGGCTCGGGCGGAAAACGCGTTTGTATGCGTCCGTCGTTTTTACCTTCTTTTAAATCGTTCTCAACGATTTGCTCGATAAAATTGAGGCTTTTCTTGTTTTCCTCCATAGTGTTATTGCTTGTTTATTTTATTTTCGTTATTCGTTTTAACATTATTGAAATTACTGTTTTATACGTTCCTCTCCACGATATAGAATTCGGAATGACAAATTAAGCGTGAAAACGAACCACACATTGTCATGCTGAACATCGTGAAGATCTATACAAGACACACTCAATCTTTTATCATTTTCAATTAAATGGATACTCTCGCATACGGCGCCACTTCGTGACCGCAAAACGCACCATCCAAATATTTAAAATATCCGGTGATGGCAATCATGGCGGCATTGTCCGTTGTGTAAGAAAATTTAGGAATATGAATTTTCCAGCCGTATTTACGGCTATAATCCTCGAACGCTTGACGCAATCCGGAATTCGCGGACACGCCTCCAGCTACCGCCACCTCACTTATATTCAAATCATTGGCAGCTCTATAGAGTTTATTCATCAAAATTTCGATGATGGTTTTTTGCAATGAGGCACACAAATCTTCTTTGTGGTGTTCGATAAAATCGGCATCCTCTTTCAGCGCGTGGCGCAAAAAATAGAGAAACGATGTTTTCAATCCACTGAAACTGTAATCGTAACCCGTCACGTTCGGTTTGCTGAATGCAAAACGCTCCGCGTTGCCTTGTTTTGCCAATTTGTCCACAATCGGACCACCGGGATACCCTAATCCCATCACTTTGGCGCATTTGTCGAACGCTTCGCCGGCAGCATCGTCAATCGTTTGTCCGATGATTTCCATATCGCTGTACGATTTCACGAGCACAATCTGCGAGTTTCCGCCTGATACCAAAAGGCACAAAAACGGAAAAGACGGTTGATTGGTGTCATTGGCATCTTCTTTGATAAAATGTGCCAACACGTGTGCCTGCAAATGATTGACTTCAATCAACGGAACGTTGAGGGCCGACGCAAATCCTTTGGCAAACGATGTGCCGACCAACAACGACCCCAATAATCCCGGACCGCGCGTGAAAGCTACGGCGGATAAATCTTCCTTGCGCACATTGGCTTGATCGAGTGCTTCATGCACCACGGGAATAATATTTTGTTGATGCGCGCGCGACGCCAACTCGGGAACTACGCCGCCATATTTTTCGTGTATGGCTTGGTTGGCAATCATATTTGAACAGATTACGCCATCGCGTATGATGGCAGCCGACGTGTCGTCACACGATGATTCTATGCCGAGAATTGTAATCATTTTTCTTTATTTTGAAGTTACAAAGATAACACAAAAAAAGCGTTTGGCATATATATGCTAAAATTTTAGTTGAACGATGTAATGATGGTTACCTTATTTCGACAAAGCAATCGTAGCAAATTATCGTTGGTTAAAGAAATGTTGGGAAGTTGATCGCAACGCGAAGTTTCGCTCGTAAGCCATATCGACATTTATCGTCAGCAAAAGCCGGGAAGTTATATCATGTGCATATTCTGTATTTGGTATCAACTTATTTTAGAACAGGATAGTTTATAACATTTTCAATTCGCAGGATAAACTACCTTTTTCCTCGCAGCAGAAGATATATTAGAATAATGGAACCAACGACATAAAAAATCGTCATTCCCCTTGAGTCAAAAAAACCGGTTTCTCTAAGGTGGTCCATTAAAATAAAAAAGACATGGCGACGAGTCCCGCCAAAACAAGCAGGACTTTGATTGCCTGTCCGGATTTATTTGGGTCACTCATTCACTAGTATAGAATCATAAAAGCTAATGCTCTATCATGTCAGCAATTTTCTCACAATTTGTGAAATAACGCTGCCTTCGGCTTGTCCTGCAAGTTGTTTGGTTGCTGTCGCCATCACCTTTCCCATGTCTTTCATGGAGGTTGCTCCGAGGTCGGTAATTATTTTTTTTACGTGATTTTGAACCTCTTCAACAGAGAGTTGCGCAGGCAAAAACTCTTGAATAACCATCACTTGCGCTGTTTCATTTTCAGCCAAATCATCGCGTCCTTGCGAAGTGTATATCTGCGTGCTATCTTTGCGCTGCTTTACCATTTTTTGCAAAATAGATATTGCCGTTTGTTCACTAAGCACATCAGCAGCTCCTTTTGCCGTTTTGGCTTCAAGAAACTCCTTTTTAATCCCGCGCAATGCTTCAAGGCGCACTTTGTCTTTGGCAAGCATCGCTTTTTTTATTTCACTATTTATTGTTTCAAACAATTCCATATATTTTTTATTTAAAGTCCTCTTAAAGCCATGAAAAAGAGACTCTAATGAGGCTATTTCTGTTTTCTTATCATATTTATTATTTATTCCTCGTGGTCGGTCCAAGAAGAGACACAGAACCACAACCCCACCGGTAATTATCCTGCATGAGGCATCTGCATCGACTTAATCGAACAAAGAAGTGGGCGCACTGCCATGATACTGATAATTACGCGGATCAAAATCACTTCCTCTCTTGAAAACAGGAATTTTCTCTAAGTTTTCCAATAGTTTATCATCATCCATCTCTTCCAAGGAAAGTACAAAAGGCTCCACTCGATAGTTAATGGATGAGAGTGTTTTCAATCCCTCTTTGCCATAATATTTTTCAATGAGTTCCTTGTTTTCTTTATTCTCTTTCTCTTTTTCCTTTTTCTTCTTTTCATCCTCCTCTGTTTGAATGGCTTGCACCTGCTCGGCAATGCCCGGAACGTTCTGAATGGAAAATCCGGTAGCCAACAGCGTTACTTTCACTTCATCTTTCAAGTCTTCTTCCTCGGCGCTTCCCCAAATAACTTCAATCTCTTTGCTAAACTTCGACATAAAATCATGCAACGCGTTCATCTCTTCCATCATAAGAGGTTTTTCGTCACCAAAGGATAGATTTATCAATATTTTTTTCGCATTGTACACATCGTTGTTGTTGAGAAGTGGCGAGTGCAATGCATCTTTGATGGCATCGTTTACACGATTCTCTCCTTTGCCATAGCCACGTCCCATGATAGCGACACCACCATCTTTTAATGTGGTGTTTACATCGGCAAAGTCAAGATTCACATATCCATGAATAGTGATTATCTCGGCAATACTTTTTGCAGACGTGGCTAATGTATCATCGGCTCTGGCAAAGGCATTGGCAATGGTAAGGTCTTGATAAATCTCACGCAATCGCTCGTTATTAATTACCAAGAGGGCGTCCACATTTTTTGCCATTTCTTCCACGCCTTTCAATGCTTGCAAAATCTTTGGTTCGCCTTCAAATATGAATGGAACGGTAACGATTCCCACGGTTAAAATATCCATTTCCTTGGCGATACGCGCCACAACGGGTGCAGCACCGGTTCCGGTTCCACCGCCCATTCCGGCAGTAATAAATACCATTCGGGTACCATCGCTCAGCAGATCTCGTATGATATCCACACTCTCTTCGGCAGCTTTGCGAGCGACTTCCGGACGATTGCCCGCACCTAAACCGTTGGTTATTTGCTCACCCAACTGAATTTTTATGGGTACCGGTGAGCCTTTTAGAGCCTGATTGTCGGTATTGCACAGCGCAAATGACACATCGCGAATTCCTTCGCGAAACATGTGATTAACGGCATTGCTTCCGCCACCGCCCACACCTATCACTTTAATGATAGCTTCTGTATGATTTTCAAACTGATAGTCTAATAATTCATCTTCCATTTTTTGCTCCTCATATATATTTATTCGTCGTCCTCTTCTTCGGAAAAGAATTTATCAAATTTATCGAAAAGCCCTTTTCCAAAACCTCCGCCGGTTTTAGTTTCGCTTTTAGTGCGGCGCGTGCCTCTATTTCCTTTTCCTCCAAATATGCTTCGAGAGTGTTTTTTATCCGATTCTTCTTTTATCTCAAACTTTTCTTCATATGATTCGACAACGACTTCTTCGCAATCGTTATCTCCTGCAAGCAACACGCCCAATACTTGTGTGTAGGCAGGATCGGAAACGATTTCCGCCGCGTTGTTTATATATTTATTTTGTGCCGAAACCTTTTTTACCTCCATCTTAAGTTTTTCGGATAAATAGTGTGGCAAATTGGTCAACTGCGAAGCTCCCCCTGTGATAATAATTCCGGCCCGCAATTCGTCTTCGTAGCCCGAAAGTTTTATTTGTTCATGGATATTTGCGACCAACTCATTCATCCTCATTATGATGACATGATTCAACTCTTCCATATCCACATCTTTCTTTTTTGAAAAGGGCGAGGAAAGAGCCGGTGCATCTTTTTGTGATTTTGCCTTGCCAAATTTTATTTTATACTGCTCGGCTTCTGACTCAATAAAACTGAGTTCACAAATATCGCGTGTTATATTTTTCCCGCCAAAAGGTATTACAACCATACGGCGCAAGATGCCCTCTTTGTATACAGACATCGTAGTGGTACCCGCGCCAAAATCAAGGAACACACAGCCCAACTGTTTATCTTCTTCGGTGAGTGCGATGTTTGCGCAAGCCAATGGTCCAACGACATAATCCGCCACTTGCAATTTTGCTTTATCGCACACGCTTTTTTCGATGTTCGATATCAGGTTGGGACGTCCCACAATCAACTGATAATTGGCTTCAATTTCGGAACAGGTAATGCCTACCGGATTTTTCTCAGGCTTTTCGTCCAACAGATATTCTACATCTGCAATAGCATAACACCGTTTTAGCTCAGGACGATATTTTTCGGTTGCTTTGCGCAGGCGGCTGATGAGTTCTTCCGTAACGATTTCCGCGCCACGCAATTGCCGCATCTCGCTGTATTCGATAGTGTGCAGCGATTGTCCGGCAATCGAAATATAGGCTTTGCCGATTTTTTTGTTGAGTTTGTTTTCTAAGATTGTTTTGAGCCGAAGCACCTGCGCTCCGGTTTCTTCGATGTTGTAAACCAATCCTCTGCGGATGGCATTTCCCGAAGGAATGGCAGCATGTGCCATAATTGAGATAACGTTGTGCTCGTTTTTTCGTCCTACCACACCGACAATGTTGGAAGTTCCTAAATCAATGGCTACTATAAATCCTGTTTGTGACATATCTTTTATGTATCGTTGAATGGTTGTTGATTTTCAAACAACCATGTAATTGTTTTATTTATTTTTTTCCATGAAGCCGCCATACGCCTCATGTAGAGGCTTTCTCAAAATATGGCTTCAACTCTTGCCGTATTGGTTGCGTTTCTTCTTGCAAGGGGTTCACTTCTTTTTACAGACAATCTGATTGTCGTATTTGAGATTGATTTCAGAGTAGCGGTTCCATCCGACCACATTCAATCCTTTTTCGATAAAAAGAGCGAATTTAGCCAACTTAGCTTGATAATCATCCAGTGTTCCCATCACAATGGCAAAATCTCCGGCGCGCGGAATTAGCTTTACCTCTTGGTTTTCCGTTACGACAATCTGCTCTATCCATGCATTCCAATCGTCATTTCTATTTAGGAAGATGGCAAAATCATATAGCTCATTTTTAGCAAACTCTTCATCAATGGCGCCTGTGGCAATAGGTACATACACAGCAAAGTTGGATGTTACCGGCATCACTTCACACTTTTTATCGATGTAAAAACTTTTTTTCGTCTTTGTTGATACAACGCGCAATATCGGTTTACGCTGACGAATGGAAGCCACCACATTTCCACGTGATGTGGAATAGACATCTACTGATTCCACAAGTTTATTCTCCATAATGGCGTCATGGATCATCAGCGTGTTGATTTCTCCAAACGTTTTGCCCACCGGATAGAGCTTTTCTTTCTTAATCATTTGTTCGATATCTCGCGATTGCAAAAACTGCGACTCCACGCTGTCTTTAATGATTATATCAAACGATTGACACATTTCGGCAGAGGAAAAACTGTCTACACATGCTTTCCAAAACAATAAATATGCCATCACTGCCACAACGACCAATATGATAAGAAATCTCTTCATCTATTTCACTGTTACAAAGATACACTATCTAAATTAAATGAACATTCATTTTTTAGTTTATTAAGTATTTGAACTCAATCTTTTGTTTAATAGCCTTTCAATATCGGGCAATAGACGGTCGATATCTCCTGCGCCGAGAGTGACTAACACCTCCGGTTTTTTCTTTTCCAAAATAGAAACAAGTTCCTCTTTTTTGCACAACATTTTGTCAGACATCGCTATTTTATCAAAAATAATTTGCGACGTAATGCCGGGTATCGGTTCTTCGCGTGCGGGGTAGATATCCAACAAAATCACTTCGTCAAGAAGCGAAAGACTTTCGGCAAATTCATCGGCAAAATCTCGCGTACGCGAGTAGAGATGCGGCTGAAATATTCCGGTTATTTTCTTGTCGGAATAGAGCGCTTTTATTGATGCCACCGAAGCGGCGACCTCGCGCGGATGATGCGCATAATCGTCGATGAGCACAAGCGAGTCAGTCTTTATTCGAAAGTCGAATCGGCGGCGTGCTCCGCCAAAGCTTTTTATCGCGAACCTTATGGTATCTCTATCCACTTCGCATAGGATGGCTGCTGCCATCGCTGCCACCGCATTTTCGATGTTAATTTTTATCGGAACGCCCAATTCCACATTCTCTATTTTGCTACCATTCGGCATAACAAAATCAAAGAAGACTGTTCCATTACCGATACGAATGTTTTCGGCATGAAAATCGCCTTCGTTTTCAGAATAGCTGTACGCTTTGACCGAGCTGTCGCAACGTATCGAAATGGGAATATCGTTTTTGACAATCAAAAAACCATGTGGTCGAATGAGCGATGTGAAATGCTCGAAACTTTCGCGATAAGCATCCTCAGTACCGTAGATATCCAAATGGTCAGGCTCAACGGATGTGATGATTGCCAGCCACGGATGAAGCCAGTGAAACGAACGGTCGTATTCATCTGCTTCGGCAACCGTGAATGGGCTGGTGGGTGACAACAGCAAATTGGTGTCGTAGTTTTTAAGGATGCCTCCCAAGAAAGCGTTGCAGTCCCATTTCGATTGCCGAAGCAGATGTGCCACCATGCTCGATACGGTTGTTTTGCCATGCGTTCCGGCACAACATATTGCTTGACTCGATTTGGTGATTTCACCCAAAAGTTGTGCCCGCTTCATCAACAAGAAGCCCTCTTTACGAAAATAGTTCAACTCGCTATGCGACGAAGGGACAGCGGGAGTATAAACAACAAGCGTTTTATTTTTGTCAAAAAAATCAGACGGAATAGCATGAATATCATCCAAATAGTGGATATCAGCTCCTTCGGAAGCGAGTTTATCGGTCAAAGGCGTTTGAACACGATCGTATCCGCCCACCAACTTTCCTTGCGAAAGGAAATAACGCGCCAGATTGCTCATCCCAATACCGCCGATTCCAATAAAATAGACGCGTTCATATTGAGCTATAGTCCCGTTTTTGTCATTTTCGTTGCGGCCCATCTCTTACCCTTTCTTAGTTTTATTAACAATTCGCTCTATCTCATCCACAATTCGATCTGCGGAATCATACTCTGCCAGTCGCGTAATGTTTTCACTCAATGTTTGCAGCTGTTGGTCATCTTTCACCAGTTTCAGTGCAGTAGAAAAAAGAACTTGGCGAGCGTCGGCATCGCGCACCATAATAGCCGCCTCTTTCTGCACAAGTGCTTTCGCGTTGGATGTTTGGTGATCTTCCGCCACATTAGGTGACGGCACCAAAATAACAGGTTTGCCCAGCAAACAAAATTCTGAAATGGAACCCGCTCCGGCACGCGAAATGACCAAGTCAGCAATGGCATAGGCATAATCCATTCGCGAGACAAAGTCAAACAGATGGATGTTGCTCGGAATGCGTCCTGCATCTTTCAGTTGCTGCATCTCACGATGATAATATTTTCCACATTGCCAAATGATTTGAATATCGGCATTGGAAATATCGGGAAAAGCTCCGATGATACTTTCGTTAAGCGTTCGTGCTCCAAGGCTTCCTCCCACCATCAAAATAGTTTTTTTTGTCGGATCAAGTTTAAAAAAATCATACGCCTCCTGTTTTCGTTCAGATGGAAGCGACAAATCTTGACGACACGGGTTGCCGGTAAGAACAATTTTATCTTTTGGAAAAAAACGTTCCATGCCATCATACGCGACACATATTTTGGATGCCTTTTTTGCCAGCCACTTGTTGGTGACTCCGGCATAAGAGTTTTGCTCTTGCAAAAGAGTTGGAACTCCGGCATTTGATGCGGCTCGAAGCGTTGGACCGCTGGCATAGCCACCTACACCCACTGCGATATCGGGATTGAATTGGCGAACAATGTTTTTTGCCATACGCAAACTTCTCATAAACTTAAAAAGCACAGCAACGTTTTTGTGCAACCGTTTGCGGTCAAAACCGGCAACCGGCAAGCCAATAATTTCATAGCCTGCTTTGGGAACACGCTCCATCTCCATGCGCCCTTCGGCTCCTACAAAGAGAATTTCGGCATCACTCCAACGCCTTTTTATGGCATTGGCAATGCTGATTGCCGGGAAAATATGTCCTCCGGTGCCGCCACCGCTAACAATTACTTTTAGCAGTTTTGATGTTGATTGATAATTATTGGCTTTCATTTGGCAATCTTTGTATAATTTGGAATTTTGTCTTCTTTAATTTTTATCTATTTTAGGAAAGAAACGATGATAACCCGGTCGCCTATTCTGAAGATGTGGGCGTTAACCACATAAGTGCTTTTCTATCTTTTTTTCTCTCTTGTTGCTCTTGATACATCCAATCATCTTCCTGCGTTTGGCTGACAAGTTTACCATTTTTGAAAACAAAAATGCTGTTGAGGAATCGAATATCTCCTATAAGCAACCAACTCCCATTATGGTCAATCTTCTCTTTATAAACAAGTTCTTCACAAACAGCACCATCCTCATCCATATAGGAATTGATAGAAAACGGCGCTCCATAAACGGCTAAGAATGAAGATTTATCCATTCCTAACGAGGGTGGATTTTTTACGAAATTACTTTGATAAATAAATTGAGATGCACATGAAAAAAACAGTGTACAAATGATTATTACTATATAAATTTGTCTATATTTCATGCTATTATTCTTTTAATGTTTATTATTTAATAAATTCATGCTTTTTGAATCACTTCAAATTGTATTTCGTTTTGTTCTTCCTCGAATGCAACCGCTTGTACCTCCACATCAAACTCATCTTCAATTTTTATCTCCTCGACAGCGTTTTCCTGCTTTGTGGCATTCAGTTTTTTCTTTATCCCAAATCGATCGGCACTCAGAATAATTCCAAAATAGGCACATGTAACCAATGTAGAGGTTCCACCACGGCTAATGAGAGGCAATGGCTGCCCCGTTACGGGAATAAGATGAACAGCTACCGCCATATTGATGAATGCCTGAAAAGAGAGCATTAGCGCCGATCCCAGCACAAGATACTTAGGAAACAGTTTATCCATTTTTCGTGCAATCATTCCCGAACGGATGAGAATAATCAAATATAACAAAAGCACCACAATGCCCCCAACCAATCCCATCTCTTCAATGATGATAGCATAAATAAAATCGGAATAGGCTTGCGGAAGGAAATCGCGCTCTCGGCTATTTCCCGGAAATCGCCCAAAAACGCCTCCATTGGCAATGGCTATCTTGGCATGTGCCACTTGGAAATTCTCATCGGTAATGGTATAGTAGGACTCTTCATCTAACTCTTTATTGCTATTGGACGAACCAAAATTGACAATGCGATTTTGCCATGTAGAAAACCGGTTGAGCACACCCGATTGTGTCCAGTCTTTTGGAATTGCAGTCAAAAGAAGAACAAACAGCAAAATGAAAGCGATGCCCGCCGCGGCTACTTTGAGCAGACGAATAATTTTGACATGACCGATAAACATCAACAGAAAACATACCGTAAAAAGCAGTACTGCCGTGGAAAGGTTATCCACAGCAATGATAGCGCACACAACAAGTATCAAGCCAATCATCCATTTGAAAAGAGTACCCTCATTGGTGCTGTTCTGCTTGCTAAGTAAAAAGGCGATAGTCCCCATTAAGGATATTTTTGCAAATTCCGATGGCTGAATGGTAAATCCCATAATTGATATCCAACGATCGGCACCATTGACACTTACGCCGATAAACGGTGTCAACAACAACAGGAATATTGACAATATCAAAACAAATAATAGCGATGAAAAAAAGCGATACGGAATATTGTGAATCAAAAGAATAACTCCCACACCAAACAGCAAAAACATGCCGTGACGTAAAATAGGTCCCCACTGATTTTGCTGACGATAGACAATGGTGCTTGTAGCACTGAATATTTCAATGAGTGAAATTATACACAAAAAGACAAAAACCGCCCATATCACTTTATCGCCTTTAAACACTTTCTGAAAAAAGTTTTCCGTTTTCTCATCGGTCAAAACTGCCGGTTGGTCGTTGAGATTTATATTGATATTTTCTTCATTCATTGTTTTCTTTATTTATTGTGTTGAACAGGTTTATGTCAAATAAATCACTATTTTTTCTATCCATAAAGCATCTATTTTATAGTCTACGCACACATTCTTTGAATTGCTCACCACGGTCTTCATAATTTTCAAACAAATCGAAACTAGCACAACAAGGCGATAACAACACGACATCTCCTTTTTGCGCCAAATTATAGGCTTGACTGACGGCATCCTTCATGGAACAAGCATCTACAATCTGTTCCACCAATCCATCAAAAGCTGCATGCAGCTTGCTATTATCTTTGCCAAGGAATATCAAAGCCCTGACTTTTTCTTTTACCAACTCCGTGATTTGTGAATAGTCGTTGCCCTTATCCGTTCCGCCCAATATCAAAACAAGACGCGTTGCAACGCTTTGCAAGGCATACCAACATGAGTTTACATTGGTGGCTTTGCTGTCGTTGATATATTGCACGCCACGCACGGTGGCAACTTTTTCCAATCGATGTGGTACGCCTTTAAAATCAGCAAGCGACTCGCGCAGTGTTTCATCTGTAATATTCAGCAACTTGGCCACAATCCCCGAAGCCATTGAGTTGTAAACGTTGTGCATGCCTTGCAAAGCAAGTAATTCTAACTCCATATCAAATCGTTCTCCATTCGTACATATCGACAAGCGATTGTTTTCGGTATATGCCGATGCATTTTTATTTTTCTTTTCGGCAAAGGGATAACACGATGCCTTTGGTTTCAACTTTTCTATTTCTTTTGTTACCACCGGATCGTCTAACCAATAAATAAAAGCGTCATGCACCTGCTGATTTCGTATAATGCGCATTTTTGCACCGGCATAAAGCTCCATATCATAATTGTATCGATCCAGATGGTCGGGAGTGATATTGAGTAATACCGCAATATCGGCCTTAAAATCATAGACGCGTTCGAGTTGAAAACTACTTAGCTCCAACACATAATAGTCAAACGACTCTTCGGCCACCAAGCGAGCAAAGCTTTTCCCCACATTTCCTGCCAAACCGACATGTAAACCGGCCTTTTTCAAAATGTGATAAATAAGCCATGAGGTTGTTGTTTTGCCATTGCTCCCGGTTACACATATCATTTTCGCGTCGGTATATCTTCCGGCAAATTCAATCTCCGAAATCACACGAATACCTTTTGCTATTACTCTCTGCATCAGCGGTGCGGTGTCCGGTATTCCGGGACTTTTTATAATCTCGTGGGCAGAAAGTATCTTCTCCATTGTATGTCCTTGTTCCTCAAAATCAATAGCATGATCTTCTAATGCCCGGCGGTGAATCTCTTTCAACACACCGTGATCTGAAAGAAAGACATCAAAACCTTTTTTTTGTGCGAGGATGGCAGCCCCGACACCACTTTCGCCACCACCAAGGACAACTATTTTTTCTTTTGTTCCCATCGTTTTATCTCATTTTTAAGGTTGCTACCGCAAGCACGGCAAGAATTAATCCTATTAACCAAAAACGAACCACTAATTTCGATTCTGTAAGCGGAATGCGTGGGCGCTGAATAAGCGCGTCAATAGAGCCATCACCCGGTTTTTGATAGTGATGGTGAAGAGGAGTCATTTTAAAAACGCGTTTTCCTGTCCCGTAACGCTTGCGAGTATGTTTGAAATAAAGCACTTGGACTATTACCGAAAGAGCTTCAACAAAAAAGACACCACATAAAATCGGCAGCAGCAACTCCTTGTGAATCAATACGGCAAACACACCAATAATTCCTCCAAGCGTTAAGCTGCCCGTATCGCCCATAAATACTTGTGCGGGATAGGCATTATACCACAAAAAACCCATAGTTGCACCAACAAAAGCGGCGGCAAACACCATCAGCTCGTCGCTACCGGGGATGTACAGAATATTCAGATATGAGGCAAAGTCCACACGCCCCGAAACATAGGCTAAAATACCCAAAGCGACACCAATGATGGCGGATGTTCCCGATGCCAAACCATCCAAACCGTCCGTAAGATTTGAACTATTCGACACAGCTGTCACTATCAGAATAACCACGATGATAAACACAATCCATACAGCTTCATCAGCATAATCGCCCATCCATGAAACCAGTGATTTGTAATCGAAATTATTGTTCTTCACAAATGGGATGGTGGTTTGTGTAGTTTTCACATCTTCTCCTCCGTATTGAACTTTTTCAATCACATTGTTCACGCGCACTTCCATATTTTCTCGCGCCACCACTTCTGGACTTAAATACATCGTCAATCCGACAATCAAGCCCAATCCAATTTGAGCTACAATTTTGAACTTACCCTTCAAACCCTCTTTGTGCTTTCTGAACACTTTGATATAATCATCGGCAAAGCCTAATACACCAAGCCATAGCGTACTAACAATCATCAATATAACATATACATTGTCAAGTTTTCCGAAAAGAAGTATAGGAACAAGAATTGAGATGATGATGATGATTCCTCCCATCGTTGGTGTGCCAACTTTGCTATATTGCCCTTCCAAATCGAGGTCTCGAATGGTTTCTCCAATCTGTTTTTGTTGCAGTTTGCGCACAATCTTAATCCCAATAAATATGGAAATAATCAATGCGAGTACTGCAGCCATAGAAGCACGAAAAGAGACATACTGAAACATGCCCGCGCCGGGAAAATCTAACGTGTCCAAATATTTAAAAAGATAGTACAACATATTTCTATTTTCTATAAATGAAAAGAGTTCATGATTGAGGATAATATTACCTCTATGAATTATACATTATTTTTTCTAACTCCTCTTTGTCGTCAAAATGGTGCTTTACACCTTTTATCTCTTGATAATCTTCATGTCCTTTTCCCGCGACAAGAATGACATCATGCTCTTTTGCCAACGCGTACGCCGTTTTAATTGCTTCGCGCCGATTGACAATAGACAATGCATTGCGTCGCTGCTCTTCAGAGAGTCCTTCGAGCATATCGTGTAGGATATCTTCCGGCTCTTCAAAACGTGGATTATCGGATGTCAGCACAAGAAGATCGCTTCCTTCGGCAGCTTCGCGCGCCATGATCGGTCGCTTTGTTTTGTCGCGATTACCACCGCAACCGACCACCGTGATCACACGTCCTCGATTGTTAAGTACTTCGTGAATAGCATTCAAGACATTTGCTAACGCATCGGGCGTGTGTGCATAATCAACGATGGCCGTAATATTTTGGGGCGAACGAAGTGTCTGAAACCGACCTGTCACCGGCTTCAATGCCGATAACATCCGCAGGGCATCCTCTTCGTCTATTCCCAAGAGAACGGTTGCGCCAAAAATTGCCAAAAGATTATACACATTGAATACGCCAACAAAAGGGACTACAATCGGACGATGGTTGATTTCAATATCGGTTCCATCGAAATGCTTCTCGAAAATGCGCGCTTTGAAATCGCCCATTTTTTTCAGAGAATAGCTGTATTTTTTTGCCTTCGTGTTCTGCAACATGAAATCGCCATTTTTATCATCAATATTGGTGAGTGCGAAGGCTTGATCGGAAAGGGTGTCAAAAAACGCTTTTTTCACATTTCGATATTCTATCATATTTTTATGATAGTCTAAATGGTCTTGCGTAAGGTTTGTAAAAATCCCTCCCTTGAACTCAAGTCCATATATTCTTTTTTGGTGAATTGCATGTGAGCTCACCTCCATAAAAGCATATTCACAACCGGCATCCACCATTTTGCGAAGCATGGAGTTAAGCGAAATGGCATCTAACGTAGTGTGTGTGGTTGGGAATCGGGTATCGTTCACAAAATTGGCAATCGTAGAAAGCAATCCGGCAGGATACCCCAACGAGCGAAACATCTCATATAATAATGTGGCAACCGTTGTTTTTCCATTAGTACCCGTCACTCCCACAAGTTTCAATTGCGACGAAGGATTACCAAACCACTCAGAAGCAATTTGAGCCACAGCCACGGCACTATCCTCCACCTGCACGTACGTAACACGCGAATAAAACTCCTCAATCATTGAC
The DNA here is from genome assembly GCA_023418255.1 of Bacteroidota bacterium. Classification (GTDB taxonomy): domain Bacteria; phylum Bacteroidota; class Bacteroidia; order Bacteroidales; family Dysgonomonadaceae; genus JAEZZZ01. The sequence continues at coordinate 8,082 of JAEZZZ010000064.1, read as the reverse complement.
TTATCGTACACAACCACCGCCGCTTCTTGCTCAATGGCTTTGCCAATGTATGCATGTCCATCGGTGCAAATGCCCTCCAACGCGACAAAAAGCGAACCTTTTTTTACGGTGCGCGAATCGGAAGTGATTCCGGTTATCTCAATCTGTATGTCTCCTTTGACAGAAACAACGTTACAGTTTTTTATGAGCGTTTCTAATTTCATTAAACTATTTTTTCAATGTAATGTAATACGTATTGTTGACCCTTTCACCAAACGACTCCCGGGTGCTAATGATTGAGAATGAACCTTTCCTGCCCCCACAATATTCACACGCAAGCCATTTTGTTCGAGAAGAAAAACCGCGTCTCTCGCTCCCATCCCAACGACATTGGGAACTAAGTTTTCTATGATTTTTAAATCGTCACACGTGTAACGATTGCTATCGTATTTTATTTTCACCCAATCAGTAGAAGCGTCAAAATCAACCTGTTTAATTTTCAAATCCGACAATACTTTCCTGCTATATTTTTTATTACCGTTTTTAAACTCCGGACTCTTCTGCAAGGTGGAATCAATAATACATTCACTTATCGGCAAGCGGGTTTTGCGAAAATAGGTCTGCTCTGCTATTCGCTTAAACACGGTTCCCGCTTGTCCTCCGCCTGATGGAGGAGCTTGTGGTTTTCGTATTCCCACAAAGCAGGTGTATTTAGGTTTATCTGCCGGAAAATATCCACAAAACGAAACGAAGTGACCGCCACCATATCCGCCACCTGAAGCAATTTGCGCGGTGCCCGTCTTTCCGGCAATAGGAAAAAATTCGGAAGCGACAACTTTGGCCGTTCCTTCTTCAATAACTCCTTTCAGCATGTTTTTTATCTCTTCCAATGTCTTTTCTTTGCACATTTGTGGATTTATAACCTCGGCATCGAAGCGTTTAATTACCTTTCCATCTTTTATCAACTCTTTGGCAATGAATGGTTTTATCATTTTTCCACCGTTAGCAATACCGTTATAAAACATCAACATATAGATTGGAGGAATTTGCGTTTCGTATCCGTAAGACATCCACGGAAGTGTTGTTTTTGACCAATAATTATTTTTATCGTCAGGATAGCGAATCTGCGATGTACCTTCAATTCCACTTAACGGAACATCCCAAGTCAATTGTCGTCGCAGTCCAATGCGGTCAATGCCATCCACATATTTTTTAGGATTGTTTTCATATCCTTTCAGCACAATCTTACTCATAACAATATTGGAGGAGATTTCCAGTCCTTCTGCGACCGTCATAAATCCTCTGTCCTGACCACGACGCCAATAGTGATCGCGCACCCATTTGCCTTTGTATTGATACAATCCGTTGCCAACATGAAATGAATCTGTTGGCGTAACTACGCCATCGTCCAGTGCCACCATCACGGTAACGGTCTTAAATGTTGAGCCCGGTTCGTTCATATATGAGAAAGCGTTGGGATTTCCTTCGGCATATACTCCGCCCCGCATGCGGTCGAGATTAACGATGCCTTTAATTTCGCCACTCTCCACCTCCATCACAATGGCTGTGCCTGATTCGGCCTTGGTTTCTTCTAACTTCCACTTCAAAGCTCGCTCAGCAATATCTTGAATGTCGGCATCCAATGTGGTAACGATATCATATCCATCCTTGGCGGGAATTTCGACTACATCCATCCATTTACCATGTATTTTTTGTCGGTTTTTCACACCCGGCACACCACATAACAGAGAGTCGAACTTCAATTCGAGTCCGCTGGCTCCACCTTTTTCCAAATCTTTATACACACTTCCCACCGTGCGAGTTGCAAGATTGCCAAATGGTTTTTTGCGTGCATTTTTCTCTTCGGCAATAAGTCCGCTTTTGTTTGAACGCTGGTTAAAAAACGGATAGGTTCGCAGCTCCTTTAACTCAACATAAGTGATATCGCGACGTAAAATCTTTACATAACGTGAACGCTTTCTCACCTTTTTATCCATCTTTTTTTCTCTGTACTCTTTAATTTGTTGCTCCTCGTTTTCGCGCAATTTCCAACCGTTCAATATGACATTTCTGTATTGACTCGCGGAACGTTCAGGAAACTTTTTTGCCAAAGCATGCGACAAATCTCCCACATATTTGAATAAGGTATCTTTCTCCATGCCACCCGCCCAGAAATCCATGTAAATAGCATAAAGTGGCTCGCTCGTGGCAAGCAGTTTGCCATCATGGGTGTAAATATTTCCTCGTTTGGGTAGGACCACACGATCTTTTATCACGGTCTCTTTTTCACCCACCTCACGCCATTTTTTCCCTTCAGAACTAAATATGATTTTTGATGCCGAATAGACAATCAAAACAGCACATATCAGCAAAGCGAAGACGATGATGCCATATCGTCCCAAAATTCCTTTATGCTTATTTCGTTTGTCTTGCTCCGTCATAGCGTTATACTTCTATTTTATTTTTCAATGACATACACCGGTTCGTGCGAAACGGATAGATCCAATCCCGCCTGTTCCAATATTCGTTCAACTTCGGTTTGCCTGCTTGCTTCGGTGAGACTCGAAGAATAAGTAAGTGCCTCAAATTTGGCATCACGCAACTGATATTCCAGTTTTTCAATCTGCGACATTTTGCTTAACACCGTATATTTGTGGCTGATAAAAATAATAATGATAATGATTACCGTTACAAAGAAGCGCATGTTGCGAACGAAAAAATCTTCCGTCAGCACACTTCCGCCAAATATATGAACAAACGATTTTCGTATGTTTTTGAAATTTATATTCATCTTTTCGTTTTTTCTGCAATCCGTAATTTCGCACTTCGCGAACGAGGATTTCGTTTAATCTCTTCATCCAAAGCCACCATCACTTTGTGGTTTATCGCTTCAAATGGCGTTTCTATATTCCCAAAAAAATCTTTTTCAACGCGTCCTTCAAAATTCCCCGTTCTTATGAAATTTTTTACTAATCGGTCTTCTAACGAATGATAGGAGATAATGCTTAAACGTCCTCCCGGGACAAGAAGCTCCACCGACTGCTGTAACATATCGCGCAGGGCTTCTAGCTCATCATTCACCTCAATACGCAATGCCTGAAAAACTTGTGCCAGTATCTTTTTTTCTTTTCGCTTATAAAGATGTGGCGTAACAATATCGACAAGCTGTTCCGTTGTTTTTATTGATTTGTGCATACTACGAAAAGCAACAATTGAAGCGGCTATCTGTCGTGCATTTTTTAATTCTCCGGCAAAAAAGAAAATGTTTGCCAGTTGCTGCTCTGAATATTCGTTCAGAATACTGGCAGCTGTTTTCGTAGCAAATCGATTCATCCGCATATCCAAATCGGCATCAAAACGAAACGAGAATCCCCGTCGGGCATCATCAAAATGATGCGACGAAACGCCCAAATCTGCGAGAATGCCATCTACTTGTCGAACATTATGATATCGAAGAAAATTTATCATAAATCGAAAGTTGCTTCGCACAAACGTAAAGCGAGCATCTTTAATGATATGAGAAGCCACATCTTCATCCAAATCGAAAGAGAATAAATGTCCCTTACCATTCAATCGGCGAAGGATTTCACGCGAATGCCCCCCGCCACCAAATGTGGCGTCGACATAGATTCCATCGGGACGAATATTCAATCCATCCACACTCTGAGAAAGCAAAACCGGGATATGATACGTATTGTTTTCTGTTATTGCAGGCATGTTGTTTGCTTATTGCATTAAGTCTTGCAGTTTTGAAGAAAAATCTTCCGGATTCAACAACGGCTCTTCCAATCCCTCTTTTGGCCATATCTCAATGGTGTCATCCACGCCAAGAAAACGCACATTGACATCAATATTCACCATTTGAAGATAACGCTTTGGAATTAAAACACGACCATTGGAATCCATCTCCAAACGCTCCGCGTCAAGAACAAACTGACGAAAAATCTGCTGTTGTTCTTTATTCCATTTGTTTAAACGGTCGCGAAGCACCTCAATAACTTTCTCCCAAACGCTGCCGGGATAAAGCACCAAGCAATTTTGGAAAATATCTTTACGAAGCACAAGAAATTCCTCGCCCTCGGCTTGAAGCTGCTTGCGAAAAACCGCCGGAACAAAAATGCGCCCTTTGGCATCGGTTTTTGCTTCAATATTTCCTAAAAACTGCAACATAAATAATACAAACAAGTAAAACAAATCGTTTAACGCTGTAAAATTACAAAAATTATCCACTTTCCCCCACATCTCCACACAACATTTTACAAAAAAGTTATCAACAGATTGTTAAATGCATATTAAATACTGAAAATCACCCTCTTCATCTAACGCATTACTGCTGACATTTCCCCCAACAATCGAAACGAGGCAGAGGTAAAGAAATTAAAAATTCAGAACAATTGATAATTGAAAACAAACTACTAATAAAAAAAACTCATCTACACAGAGTTTCACATAAAAACACAGAGCACTTAAAAAACACCAATAGACCATGACTGGCTTTTCGCTAAAAAAATTCGAAATCCAAAAATCGCCTCGTAGATTGAGGAACAGAAAACTTTCCCGACTCTTTGTGCGGTTTTCAAAGAAAATCGTGTAAATTTGTGAAATATTGTATTTAGGAAACTAACGCTTCGAAGTGCCACAAAAATAGAGATGCACACAAGAAGTGTTTCTATATAAAAAGGAAAATATGGCATTACAAAAAAAACGCATCGTCCTGGGAATCACGGGCAGCATAGCCGCATACAAAGCCGCCACTCTGGTACGATTGTTGGTAAAAAAAGGAGCGGAGGTACAAGTGGTCATCACACCTGCAGGAAAAGAGTTTATCACCCCTGTGACGCTATCAACACTATCCGGGAAGCCCGTTGTGAGCGAGTTTTTTGGCGCGACGGATGGCACATGGCACAGCCATGTCGATATGGGATTGTGGGCAGACATGATGATTGTGGCACCGGCAACAGCTGCTACCATTGCAAAATTGGCTCATGGCGTGGCGGATAATATACTGACAACAACCTACCTGTCGATGAAAGCTCCCGTTTTTATAGCTCCGGCAATGGATTTGGATATGTATAAACATCCCTCTACACAAAAGAATATTGAAATCCTTCGTTCATACGGAAACTATATTATTGAACCCGCCACAGGAGAGCTGGCGAGCCATTTGGAAGGAAAAGGACGTCTGGATGAACCTGAAAACATCGTTCAACAGGTGGAGGCTTTTTTCAGCAAATCGGAGACGCTCTCAAATAAACACGTGCTGATAACTGCAGGTCCTACGCATGAACGGATTGACCCGGTACGCTTTATTGGCAACTTCTCTTCGGGAAAAATGGGATACGCACTGGCAGAAGAATGCGCCCAACGTGGAGCGAAAGTGACACTTGTGTCGGGTCCTACGACTTTATCGGTGCGCCACCCCAATATAAAATGTGTAAAAGTGGAGTCGGCAAACGAGATGCGCGACACGTCGATGCACGTATTCCCTGACACGGATATTGCCATTTTGGCGGCTGCCGTAGCCGATTATCGCCCTGTAAGCCAAGCAACCGAAAAGATAAAACGAGACAAGAAAGAAGACTTATCCATCCGACTGACCTCAAATCCTGATATTGCTGCCTTGATGGGAAAAATAAAGAAAACAGATCAGCTCACAATCGGCTTCGCATTGGAAACAGAGAATGAAGAAGACAACGCTCTGAAAAAGATGAAGCAAAAAAATTTGGATTACATCGTTCTCAACTCGCTACGCGATGAGGGTGCCGGATTTGGCTACGACACCAACAAAATTACCATTCTCTCATCCGACGGAGAGAAAAAGGAGTTTGGGCTGAAAACTAAAATTGAAGTGGCAAAAGATATTATCGATATGCTTTGCCATGCAAAAACGGGAATATAAAGGAGTATAAAGATGAGGAAAATATCGTTATTGTCTATTGTTCTGTATGTCGCGTTCTTCTCTTTTTCGCAAAACTATATTCAGCCTGTCAATATTCCCATACAGTTGAGTGCCAATTTTGGCGAGTTGCGTAACAATCATTTCCATTCCGGATTGGACATCAAAACGCAAGGCGTACAAAACAAGCCGGTGTTTGCCGTTGCTGACGGCTACATTTCGCGTATCAATATTTCGCCGGGCGGATATGGATTGGCACTTTACATCGACCATCCTGCCACGGGGCATACAACCGTTTATGGCCATCTAAATCGATTTTCGAAAAAGATTGCCCAGTATGTTGAAGCGTTGCAATACCAACGGGAGAGCTTCAGCATCGACGTGCTATTGGGCCCTGACGAACTGCCTGTAAAGCAAGGCGAGCAAATTGCATTAAGCGGAAACAGCGGAAGCTCGGGTGGTCCGCACCTGCATTTTGAAATTCGCGACACAGCCACCGAAGAGCCTCTGGACGCGTTGGAGTATCTGCCTGCAAACATCTCTGACACGCGTAAGCCTGAGATACGCGGCATTGCCGTTTATCCTATCAATGGCGTTGTAAACGGCACAAAAAAACCTTTGCGCATGACGATTGGCAAAAACAAAGCAGGTGTTCCCTTGGGCTTACCGCAAAAAATTGAAGCATGGGGTCGCATTGGTGTTGGTGTGAAGGCGTACGATCGAATGAATGGGCAACATAATATATATGGTGTAAAACATGTTCGCTTGTTTGTGGACGATGTATTGATTTTCAGCAGTTCGATACGCCGCTTTTCGTTTGCCCAAACTCGAATGCTTAACTCGCTTGTGGATTTTGAGGATTGGCGTGAGCGCCAATCGTTTTACACACGATCTTTTGTGGAACCGGGGAACAAACTCCCCATTTATGCCAACTTGAAAAATGAAGGCTATATCGATATCGCCGAAGAGCGTCCGTACGCGTTGCGGTACGAGTTGAGCGACCATTTCGGAAACACGCTGACATATCGGTTTACCATTCATGGAAAAAGACAGACCATCCCACCGACACAGGAATGCCTGCACAAGATGTCGTGGCAGTATCCAAATGCCTATTTTTCGCACGATTTCACGCTCAGCATTCCGGAAGGAAACTTATATTCCGACTTCTGTTTTTCCTATTCCAAACGATTTGATGCTAAATATCTCTCGGATGTTCATCATGTCAACAACCGCCCGGTGCCACTTCACAAAAAGGCGACGATATGGTTAAAATTGAATCGAGACACGCTCGAAAGCCGCAGTCAATATGGCATAGTGCGCATAGATCGCAATGGCAAAACGCACTGGATGGGCGGAGAATTTATTTTAGGAGGCATTGAGGCAAACATACGCGAATTGGGGGATACTTATGCGGTTGATATAGACACGACGCCACCGCAAATTGTCCCTCAAAATCCGGAAGACTGGATAAAAAACAGGCGAATATCCATCAAAGTAACCGACGATAAGAGCGGTGTCGCTTCATTTCGTGGAGAAATCAACGGGCAGTATGCTCTATTTACACACGATGTAAAATCTGCATACTACATCTACCGATTTGATGACAAAAGGCTTTCTAAAGGCAGAAATCAAACACTTCAGTTCACAGCTATAGATGGAGCCGGAAATCGAAGCGAATTTCGATATAAATTTGATTATTAACTTGCAATGATTTATTTTATTAGTCGCTCCTTAAAAAGCACCCATTCCTCCTGATTATCAGAAAAAGACCTGTTTCCCTTGTAGAAACCTTTGCAAGTAAAACCATTTTTCATCGATAACAACTTTTTTTTACATTGCTGTCCGTTAAAAGTTTTTTTCGGTAGCAAAAATTAGGGCTGATTTCATCACATGGAATTCAGCCCTTTTCGTTACTTTTGCTTTGATAGAAAAAATTATTGTTGTCCGATAAAAATCTGTCAATCGACTAATCTGATTGTATATTATTGATAAACAGATGCTAAATTTCGCATATCTTCATATTAAAAAAGCAAGCCCTGCCTGTCGAATAAGTTTTGCTGTTCGAAATTTTGCTGATGAATCAGCCAATCTTTCTCCGGATTTTCTAAAAAACGCATTAAATGAAGGTAGTTAAACAGATGAATCCTGCAAAAACCAACCAAATTGGAGAAAGACCAAGAGCGTTTTAACTGTTTTTGAACCACCGT
>JAEZZZ010000008.1 GCA_023418255.1 Bacteroidota bacterium | reverse complement strand
CTATTTAGATGAATTTTGCTATAAATTTAATCGAAGATACTTTGGAGAAGCACTTTTCGGAAGATTACTCGTGGCATGTGTAAGTTACAAAAATGAATTTAGGTATAAATACGGATAGTCATTTTTTGTAATTTTAACGGAATATGGCATAAAAGCGTTTTTAAAGACAAAAGGATGAAAAGACGAACATCTTTTGTTCTTAAATGATCAATGTAAAATTAATAAAACATGAAAAAAAGAAAAATTTGTAACTCCCTGTGGGGGGGGATAGTTAGCTTATGTTTATTGCTAAGTCCCCTCAGTTTGTTTGCGCAAAACCTTACTGTAAAAGGAACGGTTGTTGACGCGGCCCAAGAGCCCATTATTGGTGCTTCTATCATTGTTGTTGGTGCTCCCGGTAAAGGAACCACTACCGATTTTGACGGCAACTTTACGCTTCCTGACGTAGCCCCGAACGCGATTCTTCAATTTAGCTATGTTGGAATGAAGACTCAAGAGATTCCCGTTAACGGGCGCGAAATCATGAATGTAACGATGACCGAAGACAGCGAATTGTTACAAGAAGTGGTTGTGACCGCGTTGGGGATTAAGCGGGATAAAAAAGCACTTGGATACTCTATTCAGGAAGTGAAAGGAGACGATATTATCGGTGCGAGGGAAAACAACGTCGCTAATGCTTTGTCAGGTAAAGTGTCGGGGCTTCAAGTCATCAAGTCTAGTAATGGCCCGGCGGCTTCATCAAAAATTGTTATTCGTGGTAACAGTTCGGTAACAAATCTAAACCAACCGCTTATTGTGGTTGATGGTGTTCCGATGGATAACTTTACCGGTGCGGATAATAACGATTATTGGAATCCGTCAGCGGATATGGGTAACGGATTATCGGATATCAACCCCGAAGACATACAAAGCATGTCAATTCTAAAAGGAGCGTCTGCCGCAGCTTTATACGGTTCGCGTGCGGGCAATGGTGTTATTTTAATTACGACTAAAAGCGGTAGAAAAACAGAAGGACTAGGTATTACAATATCTTCCAGCGTATCTTTTGAAAAGATATTTATGCATCCAAAGTTACAAAACAGTTTTGGCCAAGGAAAAAATGGAGTTTATAATCCGGAGGTAGGTTCAAGTTGGGGGCCAAAAATTACCGGACAGGAATATGAAAATTGGAACAAAGAAAAAGTAAATATGCAGGCTTACGATAATATCAACAACTATTTTGATAAGCCGGGTACAAACTTCACCGAAAATATTTCTTTTTCTCAGCAATATAAAAATGTGTCAGTTTATACTTCATTGAGTAGATTGGACGACAGAAGTAAAATACCGGGTGCGGATCTCAGCAGAACGAATCTAACAGCGCGTGCTATAAGTAAGTTTGGACAAGATGAAAAATGGACATTGGATACAAAAATCCAATATATCAATACAGACGCGAAAAATCGTCCTGTAAGCGGGAATAACACTTCAAATCCATTTTTGACAATGTATAGCTTACCTCGCTCAATGGATATTCGTGATTTCAGTGCCGCTGTTGACGAAAACGGTCGCATGATTTGGTGGGGCAAAAGTTCGGCTATCAACCCATATTGGCTAAGTCAGTATAAGCTGAGCCATGACCAGCGTGAACGTTTTGTAATTTTCAGCTCTTTGAAATATCTGTTCACCGATTGGCTAAATGCTGAAATAAAAGGTGGAACAGATATGTATTTTACTGAATTCGAAAGTAAAACATACGGCAAAAGTCCGTTGACAGAAACAGGACGTTACGGCTTTGGCGAAGAAAAGTTTTATGAAAACAATTTCAGTTTTCTTGTTAACGCGCACAAAGATAATTTGATAGGTCAATGGGGTGCGGCTTTGACTTTTGGTGGAAACTTGATGCATCAAAAACATACCGGTGTACACGCCAACCCAGATGAACTGTTGGTCCCAAACTTATTCACATTTGGCAACGCCAAAAATAAAATGGAAGCCAGGCAACTCTACTCCGAAAAGAAAATAAATTCTCTTTACGGAACGGCTCAGCTCAATTATAATGCATATTGGTTCTTGGACGCAACTTTCCGCAACGACTGGTCCTCGACATTGGCCCCGGAAAATCGTTCATTCTTTTATCCATCATTGAGCACATCGTGGGTTATAAGCGAAATGCTTAATCAAGAAGGGAAAAAATTGCCGTCTTGGTTTAATTATGCAAAAATACGCGCATCTTGGGCCCAAGTGGGTAACGACCTAGGTCCCTATCAGCTATACAACACATACTGGATTGGTAAAGACCCTCAAAATAACGCTGTGGCCGGAACAAACGGAACATTGTATGACCCGACCGTGAAAAATGAATTGATTACATCATGGGAAATAGGAACGGAATTGCGCTTTTTACAGAATCGTTTAACTGTTGACTTTGCATGGTACAAATCAAATGCTACGCATCAATTGCTTAATTTGCCGACTGATGGATTAAGTGGCTATACGTCAAAGAAAATCAATGCCGGAAACATTCAAAACCAGGGAATTGAGTTGATGATTAACGCCTATCCCGTTCAAACAAAAGATTTCGGTTGGAATGTACAAGCAAACTTCTCCAAAAATAAAAATACGATTATTGATCTCGCGAAAGATGTAAAACGATATCAACTCGGAGGATATGATAATCTTCGTGTCTATGCAACCGTTGGGGGAAATTATGGAGAAATCTATGGAACGACATACCAGCGTGTGACCGATGAGAAAAGCGAACACTTCGGAAAAATAATTGTCGACGAAAATGGACTTCCCGTTGGTGACAATGAGATTAAAAAGGTAGGAGATCAGCAACCCGATATGCTGTTTGGTTTAACTAATACGTTCAGATACAAAGGATTTTCGTTAAGTTTTTTAATTGATTCACGTATTGGTGGTGATATTTTTTCCGGAACGAATCATGCGTTGCTACAATCCGGTTCATCTGCTCTGACAGCACCCAATGGTGAGCGCGAGGAGTTTATCGTTGATGGAGTTGTGGCAGACGGTAGTGGAGGATACAAAGTGAACGATATAAAAACAACCCCACAAGAATATTGGGGAAGAATCACCGGCGCGACAGGAAACTTGGGCATCAGTGAAGCAAATATTTATAACGCGACCAATGTACGACTACGCAACATCCAATTGAACTATGAGTTTACTAAAAACGTGCTTCGAGACACGCCATTCCAACGCGTAAGGTTAGGTGTTTCTTGCAATAACGTGTGGATGATTTCCAGTCACTTAAACGGTGTAGATCCGGAGTCAGTGTTTGCAACCAGCACAAATGCTATAGGATTTGAGGCCTACGCGCCACCTACGTCGCGAAGCTTCTTATTTAATGTTACATTAGGATTCTAAAAAGACAAAACAATGAAAAAAACAATCAAATATATTTTAATCTTTGGATTAATGGCATTCATAAACGCTTGCGCTGACTTTGATGAAGTCAATAAAGACCCTAACGCGGCGAATGAAGATCAAGTGAATGTGATGTGGATGCTCAATAAATCGATTACGGACGCGCAAATGGATCCACATATTCAAGAGCGTATTTTCGTTTATTATTGGATGGACGCTGCTCGTTTTGAGCAGTTTGGTGCGTTGACTACCGGTTGGAACAGCGATGGATTTAATCATGATTATCTCAACAGTTATATATCAAGCTGGATGAAATCGGCAAAACAAATGGTGCTTCTAGCCGAAAAACAGCTTGCGGAAAACAAACTTACCTCAGAACATGATATCGCGATGACTAAAAATATGAAAGAGGTGGGTAGAATTTGGTATGTATATCTGTTAAGTGAATTTACAGATAATTTTGGACCTGCACCATTGGATGCATTCCTAACCGAAGTTCCCACATATTCCAATGTGAAAGATATTTATTACTTCATGCTTGATGAATTGAAAGAGGCGCAAGCCAATATTGATCCATCAGTACAACCGGAAGACGGCGAGAAGAAATTCGATAGAGCTTACAAGTTCAATTATGAAAAATGGATAAAATATGCCAATTCTATGCGTATGCGTCTGGCAATGAGACTTTCAGAAGTTGACCCCGGAAAAGCAAAAGCCGAATTCGAAGATGCTGTAAAGAATAAATATATCGATTCACGAGAAGATATATTTAGAGTAGCAGAGGCTGATGGATGGAACTCATTGGCAGGTGTTATGTCTCGTGGGTGGAATGACTTCACGATGGTTTCAACATTTGCAAATGTAATTGTTGGTTTGGGAGGTGTTAAATCAGCAGACATTTTGACCGAACCAAAATATCAACCCTACATTAAAGATAAAAATTATCTTGGTCGTCACTTGCAAGATCATTGGCCGACATACACCAACGATCCTTACACCGGGTTCTTTATGGATGGAATACCTTATTCCATAGATCCGCGTTTCTTTGCCCTTTACTCGTTGCCTCTGGATGATGAACATAAATATAATCCGGCAATGGTAACAAAAGATGGAGCGACAATTGTAAATCCGGATTCTCTCTATGCATTAAACAAAGTGGCGGAAGAAGTCCCTGATGGAGGTAAGCCGACAAAGATAACAGAAATTAATATTAAATATGCAATTAATGGCTACAATAGTGGAAACTGGGGAAACGCCGGTTCTGCAAATGCTGCTGCATCCAAGTCTTATACTACAGCGCCTGTACTGTCTAAAAAGTTTAGAGAAAGCAAAAATCATCGTGTTTTCTTCGGTGACTGGGAAAGCTATTTTCTGATTGCTGAAGCCGCGGTGAGAGGATGGAGTGTGCCATTGTCGGCAAAAGGTGCGTATGAAAAAGGGATTGAGGCAAGTTTCAGTTATAATGGAGTAGATAAAACATATCTCGCCACGTATCTTGCTTCAACTTCATACAATCGGGTAGGGACATCGGTTAAATGGGAGCATACAACCGAACCCAAATCGGTTGAAATGGATATAATAAATGGATATACAAACAAGGCAGAAAAATATATTTATAAATATCCGGTAGCGTCTCAAACTCTGTATGGAAAAGCGTTGAATGACGCGTTGAGCAAAATTATAACACAAAAATACATTGCTCAAATGCCATGGTTGCCATTGGAGGTATGGAACGACCATCGTCGTTTGGGATTACCATTTTTCGATAATCTCGCGGTTGAAAAACCGATTACACGTATGCCATGGTTAACTCAGGCGAATGTGAAGAATAGCCAACAAGTGAATTTCTTTCCTCAACGCATAAAATATCCATCATCATTTGAAAATAGTAATCCAACGGGATATCAACAAGCATTGGATGCGATGGGAGGAGCAAATGAAGTTTTCACTCCCTTATGGTGGGCAAAAAAATAAATTTTTTGTAATTAATTCAATTAAAAAAACCGACATCAAATTAATTGTGTCGGTTTTTTTTGATTCAAAAACGTCGCAAACGAAGCAAGTGTAGAGCAGCCAAAGAAGGGGTACTGAATCTATTATCGGTCCATCTGAAAAAAGATTTTCGCATGGAACAAAATTATCTTTGGGGGAGAAAAAGGCATACAAATTAATTCTATGATGGCAGCAACTGCATGGAATTTGAAGAAAATGATGAAAAGCTCAAAGAAGAGTTTTTATTTTTTATTCTCAGATGCATTTTTCCAATCAGACTTTCAATGTCTCACCCTCTTAAATTTGAATTTCTAACGATCTAATAAATAACATTGTGTCAGATAATGTCAGCAAAATATATGAAGACTTAACAACTCTTTTTCCAGCCACTATTCCCACTCAATTGTTGCCGGCGGTTTCGATGAAATATCGTACACCACGCGATTCACACCTTTCACTTTGTTGATAATCTCGTTCGACACTTTTGCCAAAAAATCGTATGGCAGATGCACCCAATCAGCAGTCATGGCATCGGTAGATGCCACGGCGCGCAGCGCAATCGTATTTTCATACGTGCGTTCGTCACCCATCACGCCTACCGACTGTACCGGAAGCAAGATAGCTCCCGCTTGCCACACGCTGTCATATAAATTTGCGGCGCGCAAATTTGAGATAAATATGTCGTCGGCATCTTGTGCAATGCGCACTTTTTCGGGCGTGATGGCGCCAAGGATTCGGATTCCTAATCCCGGTCCGGGAAAAGGATGACGATGGATTAAATGCGGTTGCATTCCTAATTCCAAACCTATTTTTCGCACTTCATCTTTGAATAATAATCGCAGCGGTTCGCACAATTTCAGATGCATTTTTTCGGGTAATCCACCCACATTGTGGTGGCTTTTGATAACCGTTCCGGTTATCGAGAGCGATTCGATGATGTCGGGATAAATTGTGCCTTGTGCCAACCATTTGATATCTTGTAGCTTGTGAGCTTCTTCGTCAAATACATCAATAAATCCTTTGCCGATAATTTTGCGCTTCTTTTCAGGGTCGATTACGCCGGATAATTCACGATAAAAACGTTCTTTGGCGTTCACGCCAATTACGTTGAGTCCCAAGTGTTCATAGTCTTCGAGTACTTTTTCGAACTCGTTTTTGCGCAGCAAGCCGTGGTCCACAAAAATGCATGTCAAATTTTTGCCAATAGCTCGATGCAATAAGACAGCTGTTACCGACGAATCTACACCACCCGATAGCGCTAATATGACTTTGTCGCTGCCGAGTTGTTGTTGCAGATTCTTTATTGTCGTTTCAATGAACGAAGCCGGAGTCCAATCCTTTTTGCATCCGCAAATATGGAGAAAATTATCCAATATTTTTGTTCCTTCTGCCGTGTGAAACACTTCGGGATGAAATTGCACACCCCACGTTTGTTCGCCATGCACTTTATAGGCCGCGATTTTTACATCTTCGGTAGAAGCAATAGTGCAAAATGTTTCAGGAATATTCAAAATGGTGTCGCCGTGTGACATCCAAACTTGCGAGCCTTGCGTAATATCGTGCAGCAATGCATCGTCCGTATGCTTAATGGTCAGATGCGCGCGCCCATATTCGCGTGAAGCGCTATTTCCCACTTCGCCACCCGAGGTGCGCGCCATAAATTGTGCGCCATAACAAATACCCAGCACCGGATAATGCGCACGAATGCGCGTCAGGTCAGTCTTAAATGCACCGGCATCGTTTACGGAGAAGGGACTTCCGGAAAGAATCACACCTTTTACCGACTCGTCCCCAAAAGGGAATTTATTGTATGGAATTATTTCGCAATAGGTATTCAACTCGCGGACACGCCGTCCGATAAGTTGTGTGGTTTGTGAACCAAAATCGAGGATAATTATTTTCTCGTGCATAAATTTTAGAGGATTTTTTTTGAAACCACAAAGATAGTAAAAAAACTGTATTTTTGCTTTTTGCGACAACGTTTTGCAGGTCATTATTTATAAACACACAATTCGTGTTTCAATAAAGACATGTTCTTTATCGAATAATTTTTAAATAATTATCCGCATTTATACCTAAATTCATTTTTGTAACTTACACATGCCTCAAGTAATCTTCCGAAAAGTGCTTCTCCAAAGCACCTACGATTAAATTTATAGCAAAATTCATCTAAATAGTTTTGTGAGAGCTCAGGTTTTATATCGTGAAAAGTATT
>JAEZZZ010000083.1 GCA_023418255.1 Bacteroidota bacterium | reverse complement strand
AACCTTGTGAGGTTTTGACTGAACGGAGCGCACGCGCGAACTGAGAAAAGAACGGCTGTTCAAACAGTTGAAGCGGCACTTTCCACTCAGATATTTCTATGGAAAAAATGCTTCAAGAAGACAAGGAAAGACCTCCTGAACCTTCACCTTTTTAATTGATGGGGCTTGGTTCTCTGAAATGAAAGCCTGAATCGCATTCAATCTGCCTTTCAGACAACTGATTATACAATTTTATAGTTTTATCGGACAGCAATGATACTTTTTAAAGAGCGACTATATAAACTTTTTGTAAAGTCGCCAGCTGTGAAATATCTCTTTTTCGGCTATCTCATTGCATTTGTCAATGACTTTTCTCACAACTTGGCGTCGGTAGGAAATGTTGTCTTGTTTTCTTGAAAAGTGGTATCTGAAAGAACAAATTTGCATTTTTTCGCAACTTCTTTCTCGTGAAGCCGCACGCTGTAAGCAAGTATTTTTTATATCCTTTTTTCTCCTACTTGTTTACGGAAATGAATAAAATCACTCGGATCAAATGGAAATTTGTTTTCAAAGAACTCTCCTCCACAGCAATATTAAAGTGGGCATCGCGAATCCAAATCTTAGGAATACACTTATTTTCAAGAATGTACAAATGTTTCAACTTTTGGGCAAAGATCGAAAAAAACAAGATGACCTAAAAGACGACGAATTTGGGATGATTACAGCATATTTTTGTCTTCTTTGTATACGTAACATGAACCCCGAAAGTTTTTTAAAAAACTTTCGGGGTTCATATCATTTTGAAGACATTTACTTCAATATAGTTTCAATAATATCCAGTTAGAATCTTTTTAACGGAATATCGTATTTAGTCGGTTGACGTTTGAACAGATATTCTCCTTTTCTAACCGAAGCCAACACGCCGACGCGTCTACGGATTGCATCCCAAGGACTGTTGCTATCAACAACGATGAAGTTAGCGTCGTTCCCTTTTTTCAAGCCGTAACTATCGTGAATATTCATCGCTCTTGCTCCGTTGAAAGTGATAAGGTCGAATGCGTTTTCAACTTCCTCAGGAGAAGCATATTGCGTCAGATGTATACCATTATCCAAAATATTCATCATATTTCCCGAACCAAGAGGATACCATGGGTCATTGATAGAGTCTTGAGCAAACGCGACATTGATGTCCATTTGTATAAATTCTTTCACACGCGTAAGTCCACGACGTTTTGGGTAAGTGTCTTGCCTTCCTTGCAGATAAGCATTTTCGGTTGGCATCGAGAGGAAGTTCATCTTGCTGCGCTTAAACATATCAAACATTCTGTAAGCGTAAGAATTGTCAGCAGAACCGAAAGAACAAGTGTGACTTGCCGTAGTTTTAGTTCCATAGTCTTCAAAATATACCAAAGCGTTCAGAATTTCAACAAATCTGGCTTGTGGGTCATCTGTTTCATCGCAATGTACGTCTATTAATTTATCATATTTGATCGCTAATTCTACAATATCGTGGATAGATTTTTCGCCAAACTCTCTTGCTGGCTCGTAGTGGGGAATTCCTCCAACCACATCGGCACCCATTTTTAACGCCTCTTCAACCAGATCTCTTCCGCCTTTGTAGGTGTACATGCCGTTTTGAGGAAAAGCGACAACTTGAATGTCGACGATGTCTTTCATCTCTTCCTTCAAATCCATAATAGCCTTAAATCCTACGAAATTAGGATCGGTAACGTCAGTTTGTGCTCTGATATGCTGAACACCCTGAGACACCTCGTCGTATATACCTTTTTTAGCGAGTTCTTTCACACTTTCTGTGGTCATGGTGGCCTTGTATTTGGGCCAGTTTTCAATGGCTTCAAACAATGTTCCCGACTCGGCGCCAACGTCCGCCATTTTACTTAAAGTATACGTATAGTCAAGGTGAATGTGTGGATCAACATAAGGAGGTAAAACCAACTTGCCTTCTAAATCAATTTCTTCGTCACATTTTGGAAGATGCGTCCCAATTTCTACAACCTTTCCGTTTTCTACGATAAACTCGGTTGCTTTTTCGTTTCGATAAATTTTCGCGTTAAAAAATTTTTTTCTCATGATGGTAATTATTTAATATGTGAAAAGTGATACAAATTATTTTTCGTCCATCGTATTTTTCGCCAAAGCTGAAATAATGGCGGCAGGTATCAGTAAAAGTACAGACATAAGAACAACAATCATTATACCGTATCCCATCAGCAAGAATCCACCGATTGATGTAGCGAACATAATGGAGAAGTTAAACATACTGCTTTGCACGCTGGTAGCAATAGCTTTAGCACTTGAACTTTGATTGGCGACAGCAGCTTGAAGCATTGTTACAAGGGGACCAAACGAAATACCCCAAATAAAAAACGCAACATAGCAAACAATGTGATTGCCCGGGAGAAAGAAGATCGCTCCTAAACCAATAGCTCCTAACGCAAACATAATGGCCGTAAATTTTCTCAGCGCGGTATCGGTATATTTCATCGCTGCCATTACCGAAATAAATGATCCTACACCGAAAAGTATCAATGCCATTTCAATTCCTCCTGGAAGTGCAATTTTTTCTACCAAATTGGTGATAAATGTATAAGAAGCGTAATGCGCCATCACTCCGAGCAAAGTAAGCAATAAGATAATGAGTACTCGTTTATTTTTGAAAAGCGCGATAGGATTATTGGCGGCAGTAACCTTTTCTCCGGGAACGCTTGGTAGGAAAAAAAAACAGAGTGCTAAAATAAGAATTATGAGAAGCCCCAAGGAGATAAACTCAGTTCTCCAGCCCCACGTGTTGCCAATCCATGTCATAAAAGGCATGCCAAGACTTACCCCGAGTGTATTTCCCGCCATAATGATAGCTATAGCTCTTCCATGCATATTATCAGGAACAATGCTCATGCCATAAGCAGTAATCATGGCCCAAAGAATACCGGCCGCGACTCCTCCAATTACACGCAAAAAAAGCGTGATATAATAAGAATGCGACAATGCTACCGCAACGTTTGATACGGCAAATCCTATCAGCAACAGCAGTAGAAGTTGTTTTCTGTTGAACCGCATAGTAGCGGTTACGAGGGGTATAGCGCAGATAGCACTTGCTAAAGCATAAACGCCCACCATTTGTCCGGCTTGAGCATCGGTTATTCCTAATCCTTCGCTAATGTGGGGTAAAATTCCGGAAGGTACCATCTCGGAAAGAATGGCGATAAATGTGATACTCGACATCAGTATTAACACAAAAAGCGTTTTTATACTGAGTTTGCCCTTATTGTCCGCATTAACGAAATTGGGCGTTGTTTGATTGATTTTAGTCATAGCAATACCGTTTTATTGAAGCGTGATATGATAGATGAGTTTAATAATAAATCAAATTATCGCTGTCCGCTAAAAGTTTTTATTTTGCTCTGAAATGATTTATATCAAGCGGTTTTAGCAATTATTCGAGATAGAGAGCTTGGAAAGTTGAATTTTCATAACCGTATGCAAGCGTAGCGCAGC
>JAEZZZ010000058.1 GCA_023418255.1 Bacteroidota bacterium | reverse complement strand
CCGGAACCCTCACTTTTTGATTGATGGGGGCTTGGTTCTCTGAAATGAAAGTCTCAATCGCGAAAAATCTGCGATTCAGACAACTGATTTTACACTTTTATAGTTTTAGCGGACAGCAATAAAAAAGAATCAAATCATTTACTATCAGGTTAAAACCGGTTAAGTTATCAAATCTTTTAGTTAAAAGAGTCAAAAGTTGGCACACCTGAATTCCAAAAGTATATTTTTTGTATATATATTTGCACACATCATGAAGTGATTATTGACTAAAAAACCATTAAATTATAGAGAAAAATATGAGTACAGGAAATTCTAAAAACGTATTGACTATCGTATTGGTAGCGATACTCAGTTCAGTTATCACCTTGTTTGGATACAACTACCTAAACAGGAAAAACAGCAAACAGATTGTAAGTAAAAAACAGCACATGACGGGAAGAGCATTAAGCTCAGTTGATGTTGATAGTCAGCACCTATCCTCATTTAATCAAGACCCAAACATACATTTAACAAGTATGACCACCGAAGACGGATATCCTGATTTCACCGAAGCATCGGAACGCTCGATTCACTGTGTTGTACACGTAAAAACTAAATCGATACGTCAAGAACAGGTATTTAATCCATTTGAATGGTTTTTCGGATATGGAAACCGCGCACCGGAAACCCGGCCACAAGAACAATATGGATTTGGTTCCGGCGTCATCATCTCAAAGGATGGATATATCATTACCAACAACCACGTAGTAAAGGGTGCAACCGAGGTAAATGTTTCACTTAACGACAATCGTGAATTGGAAGCAAAAGTAATCGGTACCGATCCGCAAACTGACATCGCACTCCTAAAAATCGAAGGCGACGACTTTCCATATCTTCCATTCGGAAACTCTGACGATCTTAAGGTGGGAGAATGGGTTTTAGCAGTAGGAAATCCTTTTAATCTGACATCAACAGTTACCGCCGGCATCGTAAGCGCCAAAAACAGAAGCAATGTTGTTGGAAACATGGGGATACAATCTTTTATTCAAATAGACGCAGCGGTGAATAGAGGAAACAGCGGAGGCGCATTGGTAAACACACGCGGCGAACTTGTGGGAATCAACACCGCCATCTACTCACAAAACGGGAGTTTCGCAGGATATGGCTTCGCCATTCCAATTTCCATTGCAGGAAAAGTAGCCGCCGACATAAAACAGTATGGCTCAACACAACGAGCTTTACTCGGCATTCAGGCACCCAACGTGGAGGCTATTCGAATGGAAGATCCTAAAAAGGCAAAAGAATTATCTAAAATAAGAGGTGTGTTGGTTGAAGATTTTGCAGAAAGAAGTGCCGCAAAAGCCGCAGGACTCGAAAAAGGAGACATCATTGTGGGAATCAATAATGCCTCCATAAAGAATTTTGCAGAATTACAAAATCAAATCAGTCGCTATCGTCCCGGTGACAAGATACAGGTAAAGGTAAAAAGAGGTAATGCGGAACGTACATTCACCGTGGAGCTACAAAACGATGAAGGTAGTACCGAATTAACAAAAAAAACGCATGCTACAAAAAAATTAGGTGCAACATTTAAAAACATCCCGGAAAATAGAAAAAGACAGTTAGGCATATCGAGCGGCATAGAAGTTGCCTCTGTCGATAACAAAGGGCTTTTCCGCAAAAACGGGATAGACAAAGGATTTATCATCATGCGTATCGACCGAATGCCAATTAACAGCGAAAGCGATATTGCCAACATTGTCGAAACCGTAAGGCGTAGACCACAAGACCAAGTAATCACCATTACCGGTTTTTATCCAAGAGGTCGTACTCAATACATCGCGATTGATCTATCTAACTAATAACTAATGAATTAATCCCGCGTATAAAGTAAAACTGAAGCATCCTACAAAACGTTAATTAGGGTTAATTCATTGTTTTAACATAACAAAATTGGGACTAACTGTGTTTCTATAGGACGAAGATTCGGAAGTATATAGATATTTAATAGGATATATTATTATAGAATATTCATTTGACACGATAATTTTTTCAATAAGATATTGAAAAAAGCATTACTTTTGTGTCCCAAAATTTTAGAAATATAAAAAGCCGTTAGATGAGACAATTAAAGATTACAAAATCGATTACTAACAGAGAAAGTGCTTCTCTGGATAAGTATCTTCAAGAAATTGGACGTGAGGATTTAATTACCGTAGAAGAAGAAGTGGAATTGGCACAAGCGATTAAAAAGGGCGATAGACAAGCGCTCGAAAAATTAACGCGTGCCAATCTACGCTTCGTCGTATCGGTTGCCAAGCAATACCAAAATCAAGGGCTCAGTCTGCCGGACCTTATCAACGAAGGAAATCTCGGCTTAATTAAGGCTGCCGAAAAATTTGATGAAACGCGAGGTTTTAAATTCATCAGCTACGCCGTATGGTGGATACGACAATCGATTCTGCAAGCACTAGCCGAGCAATCTCGCATCGTCAGGCTCCCATTGAATCAGGTTGGCTCATTAAACAAAATAAGCAAAGCATTTCAGAAGTTCGAACAAGAACACGAGCGCCGTCCTTCCCCCGAAGAGCTGGCTGCGGTGTTAGATATTCCGGTTGATAAAGTAACCGATTCATTGAAAGTTTCGGGACGCCATATTTCAATGGATGCACCTTTTGTGGAAGGCGAAGACAACAGTTTGCTGGATGTTTTAGTGAATGATGATGCTCCGGTTGCAGATCGCACATTAATTAATGAGTCTCTTCAACAAGAAATCGAGCGCGCTCTATCAACATTAACGGAACGTGAAAGCGAAATTATAAAAATGTTTTTTGGAATTGGATGCCAAGAAATGACGCTGGAAGAAATTGGAGATAAATTCCAACTTACGCGTGAACGCGTACGTCAAATCAAGGAAAAAGCCATTCGTCGTTTGCGTCAAGATTCACGAAGTAAGTTGCTGAAAAGCTATCTCGGCTAACAATTTTCCCTCAAAATATGGGCTAAAAAATGCCAAAACAAGGCAAAATCGATAAAAAAGAGCACTTTTTGATGATTTTTTATTAAAAAAATGAGTTTATATAAAAATTAAACTCTATATTTGCAGTCTGATGTATTTAGACTTTTTAAGTATTAACAAAATATAAAGAGAGAATAATGCCTCAGAATTTTTTTAATCTTTAAAAATTAACGAACTTTTTTACTAAGGAAGGCGTTATAATAAAAGTAGAATGTTGGGTTATATGCATAAAGCATAAATAAAACAGAATAAAATATTATCGAGTTATTGTAATAAAAAATGTTTAATTAGAATTTAAATTTATGAAAAAGTTTAGTTTACTTTTAATTTCTGCACTCGTAGCTTTTAGCATTAGTGCGCAAGAAGTACAAAATCAAAGTGGTACCGTATACCTAAAAAATAAGGGTAGCGATAATTGGTACATGGGACTTGGTGGAGGAACAAACCTTTATTTTACAAAAGCTGAAAACGACGCTAAAGCCGATTTCACAAAACGCTTAGGTTGGATGGGACAAGTTGAATTAGGACGCTGGGTCACTCCTAACTGGGGTTCTCGTTTAGTTATCGACGGTGGTCACATCAAACATGTTGCGACCGTTCCTGTTGGACCTGAGCAAAATTGGGTTGGTGCGCATCTTGACTTGATGTACAATATCGTTAACGCTTGGGGAACATACAACCCTGACAGAGTATACAGTCTCGTACCATACTTGGGATTAGGCTACATGTATGGCTTGGATAAGGACTGGAAAAAACCTAATGAAAAAGGTGATGTCTTCAAGAACCAAAATCAAACTTTAACATGGAACGTTGGTTTAATTAACAATTTCCAATTTACAAAGGGATTTGGTATCTTCTTAGAATTGGGATACCGCGTGCTACAAGAATCATTTGATGGAACAGGTGCAACCGGTGATTTCGAATATGATGGATTTTTCACAGGTACCGCCGGTATTAAATTCGGATTAGGCGGAAAACAAGAGTTTACTCCTGCTGAATTGATGGACTACAACTTAATCAACGATTTGAATAGCCAAATCAATAGATTACGTGCTGAAAACGCTGAATTGAGCAAACGTCCGGTTTCTTGCCCGGATTGCCCGGAACCAGAGCAGCAAGTCGTATCTGAAAGTGTGTACGTTCCTAACGTTGTATTCTTCCGTATTAACTCTGCGAAGATTGATAGAGGTCAACAACTCAGCATTCACAACACTGCTGAATACATGAAAACTCATCCTAACGCAACTGTTAAGATTGTAGCTTATGCCGACAGACAAACTGGTACACCCGCTTATAACATGGCTCTTTCTGAAAGACGTGCAAAAGCTGTTGCTGACGCGTTGATCAACGACCATGGTATCGACAGCAGCCGTATCTCAGTTGATTGGAAAGGTGATACTGAACAACCTTACGCAGAAAACGACTGGAACCGTGTTGCTATATTCTTTGCTGAATAATATTCACAAATTATATCACAAAAGAGCCGTCTCGTTTTGAGACGGCTCTTTTTTGATCTATATCACAGTAATCATCCCAAATCCGCCGTCTTTTAGTCCTCCCTTGTTTTTTCGATCTTTGCCGAAAAAAACGAAATGTTTAGTTTAAATGAAAGCAATCGGTTTGTGTTGTGTATGCAAGGCGTTGATTTGGGATGCTTACGCTATAGACAACATTTTGGCAGAACGTATCTGGAGTAGTGTTAAATATGAACACATCTATCTGAATGTTTATTAAGATGATCTATCTTTGTGTAATGCTTGCAGGGATATTTTAGTTCCACAACAGGGAACGTCCTCATCAATCCTTGAACTTATAAAATACCTGCCGTGTGTTATTGCACTAAAGCAGTTTAACCCGCATTATTCATGAAGAACACTTTCCATTTTCTTTGCCCCTCTTTTCCTCTGTGGGATGAATGGTTTTACTATTTTCTAATCCGATGATTGTTTTTTGAACGTTTCTTACTCCGCAAAA
>JAEZZZ010000043.1 GCA_023418255.1 Bacteroidota bacterium | reverse complement strand
TACTTTTGTTCATCGTTATGGTTTTTCTGTTTAAAACAAAAGTAACGAAAAGGGCTGAATTCCATACCGGGAAATCAGCCCTAATTTTTGCTGACGAAAAAAAGGTTTAGCGGACAGCAATGATTTTAAATCTATAAATGTATAAAAGTTCGACAACAAAAAAAGAGAGTCTATATTTGACTCTCTTAATGATTATTCATCTTTTTTCTTATGTTTAAGCTATGTCGCGCATCGCTTTTATTTTGTCAAACGAGTTCTTTATATCGGCTTGATGACGAATGATGATGGCACGCTGTTCGGGTGAAATATTTTCGCATTCCAACGCATCATCGTACGCTTTTAGTGCTGCGGCTTCTCCATCAACGCAGTTGTCAAGAATTGCTTTTTTATCATCTCCTGAAAAGAAAGCTTTCACATCCATCCATGCACGATAAATTTTTCCGGTTATTTTTGTTCCGGTGGCGTATTCTTCACCCAACTTGGTGACTTCGGCAATGAGCTCGTCATGGAATTTGCGGCTTTGGTCGACTCTTTCCTGAAAAACAGGACGCAAATCGGCATCTTCATCTTTGAGTTCTTCCATTGCTTTTTGATACCCTTCTACTCTATCGTTATTGATCAACACAAGATCATTGAGTGTTTCAGCTTGTTTTTTTAATACTTCCATTGTTTTTCCTTTCTGTTTTTAAGTTATTAATTATGATAATTGTATCTATTATTTCAACAATGGCACTTTCTTTTTGTTGTTATAAAGAGATATAATAAAGTATAATAGATATAAAATATTATACGCAACATCCATGTTATCTGGTTGTTGTGACGAATCCACTATTCTATAATCCACTGTTTGTCATGTACTTTTATTTTTTCGTGTGGTACATATAGCATGCTCTCTTTGGTCGGAATATATAGTGTATATGTTTTCCCCGTTTTATTGATGAGTTTTCTGTCACGAAGCCACGAATTAAAATCTTTTAGCTGCGCGTAAGTAACTCCATGTTGTCGGGCGAATGATGCCAAATCAGGGATATCGTAAGTTACATCTATTTTATTGAATTCGATGGGCTTGTAAAGCTGATTCGCTTTCAGAATAAATCCATATTTTTGAGGATTTTCGAAAATTGATTTTATTGCCAACATCCGATAATAATAGCGTGTCGTTTCATTGACCAACCAAAGTTCTAAAGCATTATTTGTTTGTTGTTCACGCAACTCAGTGGTGATACGTCCTTTTCCGCCATTATATGATAAAGCTGCTGTACTCCATGAGCCATATTGGCGATACGCCTCTTTAAGATATTGACAGGCTGCCACCGTAGATTTTTCAATATGATAACGCTCGTCCACTTGTGATGAAACTTCCAATCCGTAAGATTTGCCTGTGCTTGCCATAAACTGCCACAATCCGGCTGCCCCTGCAGGCGATATGGCGCGTGGGTCCAAACTGCTTTCGATAACGGCGAGATATTTCATGTCGTCAGGCACACCTTCTCGTTTCAGGATGGGTTCAATGATGGGAAAAATGCGATTGGCACGCTTAAAAAGCAACAGCGTGGTTGAGTGGAAATAGGTAAAACTGTTGAGTTCTCTATCCATTCGTTCACGAAAGTCGTAACGATTGAATTCAATTTTTTCTCCGGCAAATGTCATCGACTCCGGCACATCTACCGATGTGGTCATCGAAAGCACTAACGGACGCGTCTGCTTTTCCGTGGAAATATCATGATTGGATAAAAGTGCCGTAATGGCAGCTGCGAAAATTGCTCCGGTAGCAATGTAGAGAATGCTTTTTTTCATATCTATCATTATTATTTGAATATACAAATATAGAGGTTTATTTTTTGTTTTTATTACTGATACACAAAATTCGTGATGGGATAGAGGATGATTGGTATCATATAAACTCTCTCGGCATTATATTTCTTATAAATAAGACCTATTTTCTCATGATTATTTTTTATGTTTGCATAAACAAAACAGTAACGAATGTGAGAAACTCTCTCTTAACTTCTTTTTATAACCGGCTGACAAACATTTATAATAAGTATGAAAATAGAAACACCTTCTTCCGTAATAAAGGCGCATGACATTAGCAAATTACGCTTTCAAGACACACCGTTCGTTAACCTTATGAATCGGCGCATTTACAATGTGCTTCTTGTAGCCTCGCGCTACGACATGTTTACACTGGAAGACGATGGACGTGTGGACGAACAGATTTTCAACGAATACACTTCGTTGAGTTTGCGCTATCCACCGCGCTTTACTCAAGTCAGTTCTACTCGAGAGGCATTGAGACAGCTTCGAATAAGTCACTACGAGTTGGTTATCTGCATGCCGACGATGGAAGACAGCGATGTTTTTTATTTAGCGAAAGAGATTAAGAAAAATTATTCCAATATTCCTGTTGTTTTGCTTACACCCTTTTCAAAATCGGTAACTCGCACGCTGCAACATGAAGATTTGGGCGGAATCGATTATGTTTTCAGTTGGTTGGGAAATACCGATTTACTGTTGGCGATTATCAAACTAGTTGAAGACTACATGAATGTGGAGCACGATGTAAAAACCGTAGGTGTGCAAACCATCTTATTGGTGGAAGACTCTGTACGTTTCTATTCGGCAGTACTTCCGATTTTATTTAAGTTTGTGCTCTCTGAATCAAAAGAGTTTGCTAAAGAGGCCCTTAACGACCATTTGCGAACATTACGCATGCGTGGGCGTCCAAAAATATTGCTTGCGCGCAATTATGAAGAGGCAGTGATGTATTACGAAAAATATAACGATCACATGCTGGGTGTACTGACCGACATCAGTTTCACAAGAGAAGGCGTTAAAGACAAACTTGCAGGGAAAAAACTTGGCGAATGGATTCGTGACCAAGACAAACACATCCCCATTGTGTATACCTCTTCCGAAATTGAGAATGCCAAATATGCGCCAATAGTTGGAGCAACTTTCATCGATAAGAACTCAAAAACTTTTCCGCTCGATTTGCAAAAGGTGATCAAACGTGAGTTGGGTTTTGGAGATTTCATCATCATAGAACCTGAAACCAAGCAGGAAATTTTTCGCATTAAGAACCTGAAAGAATTGCAGATGAAAATTCGTCTCATCCCTGACCAATCGCTATATTATCATCTGTCAAACAATCATTTTTCGCGATTTTTCTTCTCTCGCGCCATGTTCCCCGTGGCTCAACTGCTTAAAAATATCGATGTGTCGGAATATGCCAACATGCACGATGCGCGCGAATTGATTTATGAAACCATTTTGCAGTACCGACGTTTAAAGAATACGGGCGTTGTTGCCACGTTTGAGAAAGACAGATTCGACCGATATTCCAATTTTGCACGTATCGGAGACGGCTCTATGGGCGGGAAAGGGCGTGGCTTAGCTTTTGTTGGCTATATGGTTAAAAATCACGATGAGCTGAATCAATACGATAATTTTTCGATAAACACACCCAAAACCGTTGTTCTGTGTTCCGATTTGTTCGATGAATTTATGGAGGCCAACAACCTCTATCCTGTTGCATTATCCAATATTTCTGACGAGGAGATGCTGAAACATTTTCTTGCAGCAAAACTACCGAAACGTTTGGTCAGCGATTTTTTAGTGTTTCTCGAAGCCATCAATCGTCCCGTTGCCATTCGTTCATCCAGCCTTTTAGAGGATTCTCAATATCAGCCTTTTGCTGGAATTTATTCCACCTATATGATTCCGTATGTAAATGATCGTTATGTTATGGTTCGTCAGTTGAGCAGCGCCATCAAAGCGGTGTATGCGTCAGTCTTTTATAAAGAGAGCAAAGCCTATATTGCCGTCACACAAAATCTGATTGATCAGGAAAAAATGGCGGTAATATTGCAAGAGGTGATAGGAGCTCCGTATGGTTCCTATTTTTATCCCGCCGTTTCGGGCGTAGCGCGCTCTATCAATTTTTATCCCATCGGAAATGAAAAACCCTCTGATGGTGTGGTAGATATGGCGATGGGATTGGGAAAATATATCGTCGATGGAAACAGAGGCATTCGCTTTTCACCGCTTCACCCTAAAAACATTTTGCAATTAAGCACACTCGAACTAGCTTTAAGAGACACGCAGACTCAGTTTTATGCATTGAATATGGAGGCGGTATCCGTTGATTTTAGTACGGATGATGGATTTAACCTGATGAAACTCGATGTAAAAGAAGCCGATGAAAAAGGACCACTCAAATACCTTGCTTCAACATATGATGCGCAAGACCAAATTATTCGAAATGGATATTATAAAAATGGAAGAAAAATAGTGTCGTTTGTAGATATTCTTCAACACGATATGTTCCCTTTGGCTGAAGCTTTGGATTGTATCCTAAAAACTGGGCAACAGGAGATGGGGCGTCCTGTCGAGATTGAATTTGCCGTAGATATTCAAAATCGAAAACATGCCGATTTGTATGTATTGCAAATTCGACCTATCGTAGATAGCAAAGAGGTGATACACGAGGATTTGTTAAAGATCAATACGAAAGAGACTTTGCTTCAGTCTCAAAATGCATTGGGAAATGGCACGATAAACGATGTTTACGATGTGGTATACGTGAAAAGTGATACATTTAATGCTGCGAACAACTCAAAAATGGTTTCAGAAATTGAAGCGATTAACCGACAGTTTGTCAAAAAAGACAGTTATTATATCTTGGTCGGACCCGGACGTTGGGGGTCATCCGATCCATGGTTAGGCATTCCGGTAAAATGGACAAATATTTCACAAGCAAAAGTGATTGTGGAGTGTGGATTGAAAAGTTATCGGATTGAACCAAGCCAAGGAAGCCATTTCTTTCAGAATCTCACATCGTTTGGGGTGGGATATTTCACGATAAATCCTTTTTTGGAGAACGATGGGAATTTCGATGAAGCATTTCTGAATGCTCAACCTGCCATCTACGAAACAGAGTATATTCGGCATGTACGCTTCCGAAAGCCGGCTCTGATAAAGATAAATGGAAGAAAAAAAGTGGGCGTTGTAATGAAGCCGGAAAGTTAGACGCGCATCGCTATAAAAAACTAAGATATAACTAAACATATAAAAACATGATAAAACAATTCTTCACTCTGCTTTTTGCATTCACTTTTGTATTTGGAACGCATGCACAACATCAACAAACAATGAGAAAAACATACAATACCCTATGGAAAAAAGTGGAAGCATTTGAAGAAAAATCGCTTCCTAAATCGGCATCTGAAACTGTCAACGAAATTTTGTGTCAAGCGATTGCCGACAATAACAGTCCGCAAATTATCAAAGCCATTATCTATTTGAGCAATTATGAAATGGTGCTTGACAAGCAAAATGACACCCTCATTTTCACGCAATTGAATGAGCGTCTGGCAAAAAGCGCCAATGTCGTTGAAAAAGCCTTGCTGCACTCAATGTTAGGCGAGCTGTATCTGAAATATTACGAAGCCAACAGTTTTCAAATTGATCGCAGAACGGAGTTGGGAGACTTCGTGCCGGATGATATGCACCAGTGGACGCGAAAAATACTTTACAACCATGTTGTGATGCATCTCAATGCGTCACTCGAAGCGCAATCAGCACTCGAAAATGAGCGCATCGACACCTTTTCCGATATCATCAAAAAAGGAAAAGACGCGACACGTTTTTTCCCCACCATGTATGATTTTCTGGCGCGTCGCGCCATTGTAATTTTCAGCGATCTGAGTGACAATACAGATATCAGCCGTTTGTTGGCACGGCGAAAAATCAACAACAAGTCCTTGTATGCACCTGCGGAAGAGTTTGTAAAACTGTCGTTCAAGCCTGAAAAGGAAGAATATGGTTTGTGGACATTAGAAACTTACCGAAAATATCTTTCTTCCCTATTGAAGCGCGATATGCACGAATCGTTGGTGCTGACGGAACTGGATAAAATAAGTCATTTACAACGAATATTTTCCGGTTACGATAAATATGAAATAGAGGCACTTGAAACATTATTGAAACGCTATGAAAACAATCCCATCAGTGTGGAAATTGTTAGTGAAATGCAAATAAATTCATTCATGAATCACTATCAAACAAAAGAAAATGTGGATCGTGAAAAGGCACTGGAAACATATTACAATTTGTTGCAGAAAACGATTCGTGCATTTCCGAAATATGAACGCGTCAATGCGTTGAAAAACAATATAAACACACTTATCGCGCCAACGCTTAATATAAAAGGAGAAACTACGTTTGCGGTGCAATCAAAGAAAACCATCACAGCTTCGTATAGAAACTTATCTTCCATTAAATTAAATATTTATCGCATAACGGGCGATGCGCCGTTTCATATTCGACACGAAAAAGAACAAAAAATATTGATGAAAAATATGGTGGTGTCGTTCCCCGAAAAGCCACCTTACTTATCCGGCGAACAAGAGATAGCTCTTGATATTTTTGAGCCCGGAATGTATAAAATTGAATTTAATCCCATATCCTCGCATACAATTTCTGATAAATCGATAAGGCCTTATTATTTCGCGGTATCCGATTTATCTTCTTTCTCGCGTTCAACAACTGAAAATGAGAGTCAATTCTTTGTGGTAAATCGCCAAACCGGAAAACCGCTAACCAACGCGCAAATCAATATCTACGCACGTTCGAATTACACGAATGAACCTCCAAAATTGTTGCAATCCATTCCTGTGGATAAAAATGGAATGGCACGCTATACTTGGGAAGAGGAGAAAAGCAAATACAATCGATATTATCAAGCCACGACCCAAAACGACAAGGCGATGTTTTTGTGCCGATTGCCATCGCGCGGATACAATTATTCGCACAATGAAGGCGATAATGCGTATTCGCGAATGTTTATTTATACCGACAGAAGCATCTATCGTCCCGGCCAAACGGTTTATTTCAAAGCAATAGCAACAAAAAGTCAAGGCGATGACAACCAACTGATTGCCGGACATGAATTTGAGTTTATCCTTCGCGATGCCAATTGGCAAGAAGTAGCGCGACAAACGCATACCACCAACGAGTTTGGTTCTGTTTCCGGCGAATTTGTGTTGCCGCAAAATGTGATGCCCGGAGATTTCATGTTGAAAAGCGAGCATGCCAGCATCCGATTTAAAGTAGAAGAATATAAACGTCCCACCTTTGAGGTAACGTTTGAAAAATTGGAAAAAACCTACACTTTCGGTGAAGAAGTGATGCTGAAAGGAAAAGCCGAAAACTATTCCGGCGTCAAACTGCAAAATGCCGATGTAGCTTATCGCATAATACGCGAAAAACCTTGGTGGTGGCGTTGGGATGGCAGTTCCGGCGGACAGTTTGCCGAAGGCGTTACGACGACCGACGAAAACGGCGAGTTTTTCATCCGATTTACACCGGAAAAAGAAGACAACGATCGCTACGCGACGTACCAGTTCCGTGTGGAAGCGGTTGTAACGGATATGAATGGCGAAACACAAGAGGGACGTTATTCTGTGGGAGTTTCTGATCAGTCGATGTTTTTATCGGTGGATATTTCCGAGAAATATGAAAAATCTTCCGACCGTCACATTTCCATTGTGGCAACAAATATGGACGGAAATAGTATTCCCGCCAAAGGCAACTATCAACTGTTCAGCTTACAAGCGAACGACAGTCTTAGCCACGAAGTGCTTCGCGGGACATTCGAAACCGGCGAACAAAAGGCCTTGAAACAGCAAATTAAAAATTTGCCTTCCGGCAAATATAGAATAAAACTCACCGCGAAAGATAGCCGCGGAAATGATGTAGAAGCCACGCAAGATTTCATCCTTTTTGCCTACACCGACAAAGAACCGCCTGTAGAAACCAACGATTGGTTTTTGGTAAAAAATAGTACGTTCTCGTCAAGCAAAAACGCCGAAGTCCTTTTGGGAGCGACAGATGTAATTTATGTATTGCGCGAACTGTGGCAGAGTGACAAGTTGATTTCGCGAAGTTGGGAAAAGATTGACAACGAAAATCGTATGTTCTCTATACCATACAGGCCGGAATATGAAGATGGTGTCACGCTGCTGCTTACGTTTGTGAAAGAAGAGAAATTTTATCACCATAAAGTGGAGCTTCAACGCGAAAAGGAAAGGACAGAATTACAAATCGGCTTATCGGTGTTTCGCGATAAAATCCGTCCAGGCAGCGATGAAGAGTGGAGGCTCTCGATAAAAGACGCCAAAGGCACCCCCGCTGTCGCCGAAGTGTTGGCGTCGATGTACGATTTTTCACTCGAACAGCTTTACAACGCGCCGGCATGGAACCTCTATGTGCCGATGCGGCCTTTTCCGTACACTAACTCTTATCAAAAAGATAAAACGTTTGAGAAGGAAAATATTCATTTCATCGCTCGCACACATACGTCTGTGCGTAGTTATGAGTTTAATCAACTGAATTGGTTCGGATTTACCTTTTCAAGACGATATTTCAGAGGGCTTAGCAAGGAAACCGACGGCATGCCGGTACCGGAATCGTACGCGATGAAAGCTGTTGGGCGTAAAGATATGCACAAGATGGAGGAGGCTGAATTGAACGAAGTGACAAAAGAGGACACACCTGCTCATGAAGAACAATCCGCCGGAGGAGGCGATATGTCCGCGCCGCAAATTCGGAAAAATTTTGCCGAAACGGCATTTTTCTATCCGCAGCTGAGAACAGATGTCAATGGTGAAACACTGATTGCTTTTCGTGTGCCGGAAAGCAACACCAAATGGCGTTTCCGTGTGCTTGCGCACGATAAAAATTTGGCTGTCGGCAAAACCGAAGCCTTTGCCATTTCGCAAAAAGAGCTGATGGTAACACCCAACTTGCCTCGCTTTTTCCGCCATGGCGATGTAACCTCGATTGCGGTAAAAATATCCAACCTTTCGGATGCCGCGATTAGCGGAAACGCCACGATAGAATTTATCGACCCCGTCACCGAAAAAGTGATTGAACACATTGTGGTGAAAAACGCGTCGCAGCCATTTTCGTTGGCGAAAGAGGCTTCCGCGAATGTGTCGTGGAGCTTCACCGTTCCTGACGATGTAGACGTGCTTGGCGTGCGCATCGTTGCCGGAAACAATCAGTTCAGCGATGGCGAACAACATGCCGTTGCCGTGCTTCCCAACCGGAT
Organism: Bacteroidota bacterium; assembly: GCA_023418255.1. Classification (GTDB taxonomy): domain Bacteria; phylum Bacteroidota; class Bacteroidia; order Bacteroidales; family Dysgonomonadaceae; genus JAEZZZ01. Next base: position 11,136 of record JAEZZZ010000043.1, on the reverse strand, counting down.
GTTGGTTACCGAAAGCATGCGCATGAATATCAACGGTAGTCAGACTAAAACATTCACGATGAGCCATTTGGCAGAAACCAATTCGCCTACGGCGCAAAACTATCGCTTAACACTCGAATTTGCATCCAATCCCGCGTGGTATGCGGTGCAGGCACTGCCTGTGATGAGCAATCCCGAGCACGATAATGCGGTGTCGTGGTTCGCTTCATACTATGTAAATCAGCTCGGAATGCACATCGGCAAAACGTTCCCAAAAGTGTCGGCAATGATTGACGCGTGGAAAAAAGAAGGCGGAGACGGCGAAACACTGCTATCGAAACTCGAAAAAAACGAAGAGTTAAAAAATATCCTTTTAGAAGAAACTCCGTGGGTGTTGGAAGCCAAAAATGAATCGGAACAAAAACAAAAAATGGCACTTTTATTCGATATCAATCGTAGCAAACAGCTCACTTCGGAAGCCATCGAAAAATTACAGGAACTGCAAACGCCAAGCGGCGGTTGGAGTTGGATCAAAGACTTTATGCCGAGCCACGCCATCACGCTATATGTGCTGTACGGTTTCACACGATTGAAAGCTTTGAATGCCGTTGAACTCGGTCGTGCCGAAAATGCGATGTTGCAAAAAGCAGTTTCATATATCGATGCCGAAACGTTGCACCGATTTGAAGAGATGAAAAAACACAACAAAAAATGGAAGGAGATAAAAACGATATCCACTTCTGATTTGGAGTATCTCTACGTGCGTGCTTTTTATCCCGATTACGGCATGGATAAAAAGGTGCAAACAATGGCGGATTTCTACACATCCGTTGTCGAAAAAAATTGGACGCAATTCAATATGTATGAGCGTTCGCTCATTGCCGTGTTGATGCAAAAAAAGGGAAATATAAAACCGGTGAACGATATCATAAAATCATATCGCGAACACGCCACCATAACCGACGAAATGGGAATGTTTTGGCGCAATAACGCGCAAAACGCGTTCATGTCGATGTCCGCCGTTTGCACACATACATTTATCATGGAGGCATTTCGCGTGGCCGGAGCCGACGATGCGGAGATGGACAACATGAAGCGTTGGCTGCTAAAACAAAAACAGACACAGCTGTGGGAATCCACACACGCCACCATTGACGCTATTTATGCGCTGTTAAGCACCGGAAGCGATTGGTTTTCTACCGAAGGAAAAAGCGTGATAACGATTGCCGATAAAGTGGTTGAACCGGAAAAAACAGAATTGGGAACCGGCTATTTTAAAACCTCGTGGCAACAGACTGAAATTCGTCCCGAAATGGGGCGTGTAAAAATTGAGCATCAAAGCAACGGTTCGGCTTGGGGAGCTTTGTATTGGCAATATTTTGAAGACTTGGATAATATTACAAAAACCGACGCTTCGTTGAACATCGAAAAAATCATATTCAAAGAACAGGTGGATGATTCGGGGAAAAAATTGGTTCGAGTCACAACCGAAAACCCATTGCGATTGGGAGATAAAGCTGTTGTGCGCCTTACAGTACGTACCGACAGGGATATAGAGTTTGTGCATATAAAAGATATGCGCGCCGCCTGTTTCGAGCCCACCGATAAGTTATCCGGCACGCGTTATCACGAAGGCGTTTTATATTATCAAGCCACCAAAGATGCCTCTACCAATTTCTATTTCGATACGTTGCCTCGTGGCACATATGTGTTTGAGTATTCGACATTTGTCAATCGCGTCGGAGACTACTCCAACGGCATCACAACCATTCAATGTCTTTATGCGCCGGAGTTTACGTCGCATACAGCCGGAATGAGAATTTTTGTTAAAGAGTAACATGGTTTTAAACAATAATGTTACTTTTGTGTCTGAGTAACGAACAACGATAATTTATATAAAATAAAAAGGACAATGAAAAAAACAGTTCTAACACTATTCCTATTATCAATTATTTCAGGTTGGGCTCTATCAGCACAGTCCAAACCCGAAGTCACGTTTAAAAAAGATAGTCACGATTTTGGAACCATATACGAAGAAATCGGGACTGTTTCCACACAGTTTGAGTTTACCAACACAGGCAAAAGCCCGGTAATTATTCAGCGTGTACACACCTCGTGCGGATGTGCCACTCCGGGATATACCCGCGAGCCCGTTCTTCCGGGAAAAAAGGGACATGTCTCGGTACGATACACAACCACAGGACGTCCGTATGCTTTCAGCAAAAACATAACGGTGTACACCAATGTTCCTGATACTGTGTACATCCTCAACATAAAAGGCAAAGTGATACGAAAAGGAAATTAATTTCTATCAAATTTAGGTTGCAGTATCTATCCGAATAGTGTATCTTTGTAAAAAGAACCTATTCGGATTTTTATATCTCAACAAAAGACAATAACTATATGCAACATCCCGAAAACGATCCGCAATATTTAGGGCTGAATGTCAATAAGGGTATCAAACGTCCGCCAAGTGTCAACCCTTACCTTAAAAAACGAGGAAGAAGACAAATATTCCCCGTAGACAAATATGTCGATGGCATTCTTGCGGGCAACATAACCATCCTGAGCCAAGCCGTCACGCTGATTGAAAGCTCAAAACCTGAACATCAAGAGGTGGCACAGGCAATCATCGAGAAATGCCTTCCCTATTCCGGCAATTCAATACGTGTGGGAATAACAGGTGTTCCGGGCGCCGGAAAAAGCACATCCATTGACGCTTTTGGAATGTATCTGCTAGCAAAAAACAACAAACTGGCAGTTCTTGCCATCGACCCCTCGAGCGAACGCTCAAAAGGAAGTATTTTGGGCGACAAAACACGTATGGAAAAGCTTTCTGTTGCACACAACGCTTTTATACGTCCATCGCCTTCGGCTGGTTCGTTGGGCGGTGTGGCTCGCAAAACCCGGGAAACCATCATCCTTTGCGAAGCTGCCGGATTTAATTATGTTTTTGTTGAAACGGTTGGTGTGGGGCAATCGGAAACAGCGGTACACTCTATGGTAGATTTTTTCCTTCTCATCCAGTTAGCCGGTACGGGCGACGAATTGCAAGGAATCAAGCGCGGCATCATGGAGATGGCAGATGGAATTGTGATAAACAAAGCCGATGGCGACAACGTGGAAAAAGCCAATATGGCAAGGACACATTTTCGCAACGCACTGCATCTTTATCCCCTTCCGGAATCGGGATGGACACCGGAAGTGCTCACTTACTCGGGTTTTTATCGCTTACGGATTGATGAGGTGTGGGATATGATTCATCGATACATTGATTTTGTAAAGGAGAACGGCTATTTCGATCGCCGCCGCAATCAACAGTCGAAGTATTGGATGTATGAGAGCATCAATGAACGCCTGAAAAGCGATTTCTATCAAAATCCGGAGATAAAAAGCCTAATGGAAGAGCTTGAAAAAGAGGTGCTGTCAGCCAAAAAAAGTTCTTTTATCGGTGCCAAACAGGCTTTGGACGCCTACTATAATTATCGTGAAAAATGAGGTGGAAAAATGCACCTTTAGTTTCTGTCGTAACAGTGTGTCGCAATGCCGAAAAAGAGGTCGAGCGCACCATTCAAAGTGTTATTCAGCAAGATTTTCCCGATTTTGAATATTGGATTGTAGATGGGCTTTCTACGGACAACACCGTGGATACTATTGAGCCTTATCGCAAACGGCTTGCTGGCTTTGTTTCTGAACACGATACCGGAATTTACAATGCCATGAACAAAGCAGCTCGTTTGGTAAAAGGGCAATGGATTATCTTTATGAATGCCGGCGATACATTTGCATCAACACACGTTTTATCGGATGTTTTTTCCAAAATAGATGAATCAACGCTTTCTAAAACCGATGTTATTTATGGCGAAACCATTCAAAAACGCTCGGTTGGCGATTTCAAACTACCGAATCGTCCTCTTCACTATATTTTGAGGGGAATGGCATTTTGTCATCAAAGTGTATTTGTGAAAACCTTCTTGTTGCGAAAGTTCCCTTTTAATGAGGACTACCGAGTTGTCGCGATTATGTTTTTTTTATCAACTCTATTTACAGCATGCGAATTTTTTATTTCTTCCGGTGGAAGTTTCATGTTTCGAGGCAGAAACAGGTGTCTCAAGAGTAAAAAAACTACAAGCGGCAAAAGAGAAGGCTATAATACAAAATATAGATCATACGCTGCGCTGGAAAATTGGATTTGCCCTTTCGGTCTGTCTATTTCATCTAAAAAACTTTTTTTTAATCCTTATTCCTCAGAAAACCATCGATTGGATTCGACACAAAAATTATCAACGCAAAGCCAATAGGTGTTGTTAAATTGTCGCACATCAGAAGAGTCGGTATGCGGTAAGTAATTTCAAAATTTTGCCTGGAGCACTCTTTTCGATGCTATCAAGGCAGCAAAGCTCATCAGAAAGCAGTATTGTTACAAAAATATTCTGTACATTTGTGGCGTTCAAACTAAAAAACATGTGTAATAAAGAGAACGACACCATATATTCACGCGACGTAATTGAATTTGTCGCACTGGGTGTAGAGTTTTGCGCTCTGTTGGAAAAAGCGGAGTCACAAACACGCGAAGAGTGGATAAAAGCGATGCTTCAGCTGTTACCCTTGCTTTATGCTAAGGCTGCGGCACTTCCACAACCAATGGTGGATAACGAATTACCTTCCACGTTTGTGAAAGAGGAGGATTATATGTTTGTCGCTTCTCGCGTAGCGAATATCATGGCTGACGATGATGCCTATTTGGATGTGTTTATGGAAGATATGAAATACAGCGACACGCCAATTTCATCGCTCATTTCAGAGAATATTGCCGATATTTATCAGGATATCCGCAATTTTATTTCCGTTTATCAAAACGACCTTTCGGAGCAAATGAGCGCTGCCTTACGCATTTGCATTGAGAATTTCCAAACCTATTGGGGACAGCGTTTAGTAAACGTGCTTCGTCCTCTCCATTCTTTATTATATGAAGGAGGAGATTCGGATTCTGATTTTTCGCATAATATGATGGGGAGTTTTTTGTGGGATTGAAAATAACAAAAGAGGAGATTGCGCGGTTACCGATTGAGCAGTTTGAAGGGTGTATCGTTGTGATTGAAAACGAAAAGTCCGCAACAAAAGCCATCAATCGGCTGTTGGAGTGTGATGTGATTGGCTTTGATACAGAAACAAAACCGGTGTTTCGTCGTGGACAACACAATAAAGTAGCACTTATGCAATTGGCAACCGAAAATGAATGTTTTCTTTTTCGATTGAATAAAATGGGCTATTTGCGGAGTCTTGACAACATAATCTGCAATCCCGGCATAAAAAAAATAGGACTTTCGCTGAGTGATGATTTTGCTGCCATCCGCAATCGAGAATACAATCACAAACCGGCTAATTTTGTCGATTTGCAGTCGTTTGTTGATAAATATGGCATTGAGGATAACAGCTTGCAAAAAATATATGCCATCCTTTTTGGGAAAAAAATTACAAAAAATCAACGCTTGACCAATTGGGAGGCCAAAAAACTTTCCGATGCTCAAAAAGCCTATGCCGCTCTTGACGCTTGGGCATGTCTCAAAATATATACCTTCTTATGCAACAGCACTAATTATAATGAAACAGTATAAAGAAATCATTCTTCGTCCCGAAAAAGAACAATCGTTGCAGCGCTTTCATCCGTGGATTTTTTCCGGTGCCATTGCCAAAAAGCCGTTTGATTTGACCGATGGCGAAGTGGTAAAAGTTCTTTCTTCTTCCGGCACGTTTTTGGGACTCGGACATTATCAAACAGGAACTATTTCGGTGCGCATTTTATCATTTGACGCCATTGACATTGATATTGATTTTTATGTGCGACGTCTAAAAGCGGCCTATTTATTGCGGAAAGCATTGCAAATCGTTTCGGACAAAACCAATTCGTATCGCTTGATTCACGGTGAAGGCGACAATCTTCCCGGATTGATTATCGATATTTATGATACAACTGCCGTTTTGCAGGCTCATTCGCTGGGAATGCATCGTGACAGAGCGCTTATTGCCGAAGCATTGCTTCAAGTTTTTGCACCGGATGAACTTCAGCATATTTTTTATAAATCGGAAGGAACCCTGCCTTTTATGTCTGAAAACGAGGAGATTTCCGGCACACTTTTTGGTAAGGATATTTCCGAAACAATTGCCACGGAAAACGGATTGAAATTTCAGGTTGATTGGTTGAAAGGACAAAAGACCGGTTTTTTTCTTGATCAGCGTGAAAATCGTGCTCTGTTTCAATACTATGCACATAAACGGCGTGTGCTGAATATGTTTTGCTACACGGGCAGTTTTTCGGTATATGCTTTGCAAGGCGGAGCCTTAGAGGTTGCTTCCGTTGATAGCTCAGCCAAAGCCATCACGCTTACAAATCAAAACATTGCACTGAATTTTGGCAACAATGCAAGACATCAAGCACATTCAGAAGATGCTTTTAAGTTTTTGAAGCAAATGAAGTCCGATGCGTATGACGCCATAGTGCTTGACCCGCCGGCGTTTGCAAAACATCGTGGAGCGATAAAAAATGCATTGCAAGGATATAAAAAACTTAACCGTTTGGCTTTTGATAAAATAGCACGCGGGGGAATACTTTTCACCTTCTCTTGTTCGCAAGCTATTTCGAAAGAACAGTTTCGCCTTGCGGTGTTCAGTGCCGCTGCCCTATCCGGTAGAAATGTTCGCGTCTTACATCAACTGACTCAACCGGGCGATCATCCGATAAATATTTTTCATCCGGAAGGAGAATATTTGAAAGGGCTGGTACTTTATATTGAATAAATATGTAAAATTCTGTTTAAAAACATCTCAAAGGCACTCTATTTGGTTAAAGTGTCTAAAATACACGATAAAATATTTGGAGAAGTATGTTTTATAACATAAAAAGGCATATCTTTGCATCGTGTTTTTCATGGTATTAGATTTAAGGTTAACAATGAAGATTGGTTGTCGTGAGACAACCATTTCTTTTTATAGTCAAATGGTTTCCTTTTTTTACCTTTAAACTCTCTTTATCTACTTTCACAAAATATAATGGCTTAAAAGGATAAGTTATATGCTTTATTGCTATTTTTGTAAATCGATAAGTAATAAAAATCAGTAATGAACAAACGCGTATGGAATTCCGTACAGAGGTTACAATAAAACCCATGGCACCATCTATTTCTCACTCGTCGAAGATAATGCTTTTGGGTTCGTGCTTTTCCGAAAATATTGGAACAAAACTTCAAGAAAGCAAGTTTTCTGTGGATATAAATCCTTTTGGAATATTGTACAATCCTCTCTCAATAAACAAGGCACTATCTCTGCTGATTGAAAACAGGTCATTTCCTGAATCGGAGCTATTTTATCACAACGGCATGTTTCACAGCTTTATGCATCACGGTTCGTTTTCTAATATAAACAAAACGGAATGCCTCAAAAAAATATCCAATCGGTTCGAAAAAGCAAGAAAGCTTCTGCCACACATCGATTTTCTTATCATAACATTTGGTACGGCGTACATTTATACATTGACCGAAACAGGAACCGTTGTCAATAACTGCCATAAACTGCCGGCTTCAACTTTTGAGCGTTCACGATTGACCGTGTACGATATTTTAAAATGCTGGAAGCACTCCATTGGCATTCTCAAAGAGCAAAATCCAAATATTACCATTATTTTTACGGTGAGCCCGATTCGCCATCTCAAAGATGGGGTTTATGAAAATCAACTGAGCAAAGCCACGCTACTCCTATCAATTGATGCATTGCGGAATATTTATCCCGAGACGGTTCGCTATTTTCCTGCTTATGAAATCATGATGGACGAGCTGCGCGATTATCGATTTTATGCGGAAGATATGATACATCCCTCTTCCGTAGCGATCAATTATATTTGGAAACGCTTTGCCGAGAGCTATTTTTCAAAAAACACAAATCAGGTAAACTCCGAGTGGCAGTCGTTGCAAAAGGCAATGTCGCATCGTGTGATTCATCAAGAATCAGGAGAATATCATACATTCCTCGAACGCACATATAACAAGGTGGTCGCTTTCGCTAAAAGATATCCTTATATTAATGTGGATGAAGAAATGAAAGCATTGAAAACAAATCTTAACAATCAGTAAATCAGAATTAAATGACATATTCAATTTCTACTATCGCATCCATTTTAGGCGTCAAAGACACCAACTTTGTTGACGCTTCCATCTCTGTTTTGCTCACGGATAGCCGCAAACTTTTGAATGCGAGTGAAACGCTCTTTTTTGCTTTGGAAACCAAAAACAATGATGCTCATAATTATGTGAGCGATTTATACAAAGCAGGCGTGCGAAACTTTGTCGTATCCAAGCGATTATCGGAATGGAAACTATATGATGATGCCAATTTTTTACTGGTAAAAAATCCTCTTTTTGCGTTGCAAAAACTAGGAGCCTTTCATCGCAGCCGTTTTGATATCCCCATTATCGGAATAACGGGCAGCAACGGAAAAACCATTGTAAAAGAGTGGCTCTATCAGCTGCTTTGCGACGACTACAACATTGTGCGCTCACCCAGAAGTTACAATTCACAGTTGGGGGTACCTTTGTCTGTGTGGGAGTTGGATAATGATACAGAATTGGGCATTTTTGAAGCCGGAATATCCAAACCCGACGAAATGGAAAATCTAGAACCAATTATTCAACCGACAATCGGAATTCTCACAAAAATAGGCGAAGCACATCAAGAAAATTTTGCATCACTGCAACAAAAGTGCTTAGAAAAAATGCACCTTTTCACCAATTGTGACGTATTCATCTACGATGCAGGAAACCATCTCATCGAAGAATGTGCCGAAGTGATGCTGTTAAGTCAAAAAGCTTTTGCATGGTCAAAACACAATTCCGATGCACCTTTATTTATTTCGCGTATCGACAAAAAATCAGATATCACACACATTCATTATTCATTCCTCAATCTGGATTATGTGATAGCCATACCTTTCACCGATGAAGCATCCATCGAAAATGCCATTCATTGTTTGGCGGTTTTGTTGTATCTCAACATAAAACCGGAAGATATTTCAAAGCGGATGATACAACTCGAACCCGTAGCCATGCGCCTTGATGTACGACAGGCAAAAAACAACTGCATTGTCATCAATGACACATATAACTCTGACGTAAATTCGATAAAGATTGCTCTTGATTTTCAAGAACAGCGAAAATTACACAATACATTGAAAAAAACGCTTGTGATTTCCGATATTTTGCAAACCGGCATCATGCCTAAAACATTGTACCGAAAAGTTGCCGAAATGGTTGAGCAGAGCGGAGTAGAGAAAATTGTAGGTATTGGAGACGATATTACCGAAAACGCTCACTTCTTCAATGTTTCAGAGAAGATGTTTTTTTCTACAACAGAACAATTTATTGCATCCAAAGTTTGGCAATCGTTTAACAATGAATTAATTCTTTTGAAAGGCGCGCGCAATTATCATTTTGAAGATATTTCTGCTTTGTTGGAAAAACGCGTTCACGAAACGGTTATGGAGGTGAATTTAGATGCAATTGTTCACAACTTTAACCTGTATAAATCAAAACTGGCTCCCGGAGTAAAATTAATTTGCATGGTCAAAGCAAACGCTTATGGAGCCGAAGCAACCGAAATTGCCAAAACGTTGCAATATCATCGATGCGACTATTTGGCGGTTGCCGTTGCCGAAGAAGGTGTGCAATTAAGAAAAGATGGCATCACGTTGCCCATCATTGTATTAAACCCGGAAGTTAATGGATTTGAAGAACTTTTTGCATACGATTTAGAGCCGGAAATATACAATTTCAGGATTCTTTCTGTTTTCATTAAGGAGGCAGCGAGAAGGGGCATTACACGCTATCCTATTCATCTGAAAATTGATACGGGGATGCATCGCTTGGGATTTCTTCCAAATGAAATTTCGCAACTCTCAAATGAGTTAAAAGCACAGAAAGAGGTCCGGGTAAAATCAATTTTTTCACATCTTTCAGCCAGCGAAGATGCAACGGAGGACAGTTTTACTACACAACAAATAGAAACGCTGCAAACGGTTGCCAATCAGATGCAGAAAGCGATGAAGTATCCTATCATGAAACACATTTTAAATTCTTCAGGAATTGAGCGTTTTCGTGATGCTCAATGGGATTTAGTGCGTTTAGGTGTTGGACTTTATGGCGTTAGCGGCAGCGGAATGAGTGGACTAAAAAATGTGTGTACGCTGAAATCTACCATATTACAGATAAAAAATATCGCACACGACGAAACGGTCGGTTACGGAAGAAAAGAGGTATTGAAACGCGATACCCGCATCGCAACAATCCGCATTGGATATGCCGACGGATTGAACCGTCGATTTGGGAATCGGAATGGGAACGTGCTTATTAATGGTGAATTGGCACCCATTATTGGCAATATTTGCATGGATTTATGCATGGTAGATGTGACCGATATAAATGCAACCGAAGGGGATGAGGTCATTATTTTTGGTGATAAACTCACACTCACTCATGTTGCCAAGAGCATCGGGACCATTCCTTACGAAATACTAACGTCCGTTTCGCAGCGCGTCAAGCGGGTGTATGTTAAAGAGTGACTTTGCCTCGACTTTTTTAAATTTATATGACTATCCCTATATAGGGCTATTCGTTAAAATCAAATTTTAGAGCAAGATTGATAGGCATTTCAGCCTTGCTCTTTTTATATTTTTGATAAAAGTGCGTTTTCACACTCCGGCACACACGCCCAAATCCTTGCATCGTCCAATTTCTATGGCGATTATTGGAAACAATTTTCTTAATGCCGCAGCTTTCATTCCGTAAGATTCGTAAAAACGGAAGTATCAACAATAAAACTTCCGATAAGAACGTAAAAACAGGCACCCTGGAAACAGAAATGGCCGGCTATTTGGAGAAATGAAAGTTTAAAGACGCGAAAAAGGGCAAAAAATAGCATAAAAGAATAAACAAAATCACTATTGTCCGATAAAAAATAATCCAAAGTGCAGGGATAAAAATAAATTTTAATGACTATCCGTATTTATACCTAAATTCATTTTTGTAACTTACACATGCCACGAGTAATCTTCCGAAAAGTGCTTCTCCAAAGTATCTTCGATTAAATTTATAGCAAAATTCATCTAAATAG
>JAEZZZ010000068.1 GCA_023418255.1 Bacteroidota bacterium | reverse complement strand
CTGAAGGTTTGCTTCAAGCATATAGAGAAGAGCGATGTAGTCGAGCGCTTTTTGTGCTTCGGGAGTGGTTTGCAAAGCCGTTTCAAACTTTCGTCTTACGTGTGCCATACAACCAAGAGGGAGAACTAAAAGACGGCGGATTTGGGATGATTACATTGTAAAAACTCTTGTAGATAACAAAAGCCGCCCACACGGGCGACTTTTGTAGTATATAATATTCTGTCAATTAAAATTCGTAAGTCAAGCTCATATTAAATGTTGTACCTGTACCATAGTAGTAACCGTAACTGTCTTTAGAGCTGATATAAGAATTATTAAAAAGGTTATAGATATTACCTCTTAAAATTAATCCTTGATAACCTTTCAAGAAAAATTTATATGATGCTCCCAAGTCTACCAAACCATATCCATCCAATTTTTCCGATTCGTACGTTTTTCCCTCAATCGAAGCTACCGCCATCTTCTCAATATCAACAAATCCATACAATTTTGTGTAATAGTTGAAATCAAGATAAGCACGGAAACCTTTGTAATGATACGATGTTCCCAATCCGGCGCTCACTTGAGGCGCGCGACCTATATATGTGTTGTTGAGACTCACATCAAACTCTTCAATCACCTCTTGGTTTTTATCCGTATCAAGGACTTGAACCGGTGTGTTGCCGGCATAGCGCCAGTTTCCATAGGTTATGTATCCTCTAAGCTTCCACGTGGGAGTAATAAATGTGTTGGCTTCCAATTCGGCTCCTTTATGAATTTGCCCTAAGCTAAACATACGAAATCCCACTTCCGGAATAACTCTTCCATCACGTGTTTTGTAGTCCTTTGCGCTCGCGCCTAAAAATCGGTTATCCCAACGTGTGTAATAGGTATTGAAAAACAGGTTGGTATAAGGACCAAATTTTGCTTTATATCCAAACTCTAAACCGGTAATTTTTTCATTTTCTACTTTTTCCGTCCTAGTATTGATGGCTCCATATTCAAAAATATTATCCAAAAATGGCTGACGAGAATAATGCCCCACATTGGCAAAAATGATGTGATTTTCGTTGATTTTGTAGGAGGCGCCTGTTTTCAAGTTAAATCCAATGCGGTTCAACACATCCGACTGTGCATGATCGGCACTAAATCGCTCTTCTTTTTTATATGATTGATTGGAAAGTGCGCCTTGAAAAAATGCAGAGAAATTTCCGTTAATATATTCGGTTTGTCCGAAAACTCCTTGATAATTTATCCACTCACTGTTATCATAAGCGATACGATTTTTCTTGTCAGCAAAATTTCTTAATGATGCCCAAGGGTTGGCTTTATATGTTTTGGTAACGATATATTTACCATTGGCGTCCAATGACTCTTTGTATCTCTTATAGCTATCTTCCCATCCATCAAGACCAAGCAGGTCAACCAATTGACGGAAATGGTCACCGTTATAAAATCGGAAGTCAGCTCCCACATTAAAAGACCAGGCCTCCTTAGTGTCGTAAGAAAAATTTGTTACTGCACCATACCATTGATGATTGTTTACAGATGCTCTTGTAGCAATAGCCTTGCTATATGTTCCCAGCTTATTGGGACGCTGCAAGTTGTTTGCTTTCATTTTGTCAAAGTCGATTTGTCCATCGTTGTCATATATAATATTTTTGCTGCTGCCATAAGGACCTAATCCACCACCGCGACCAAATGAAGCATATAGTACTGTGGATAAATCCGCTTTTTGGTTTATGTTCCAGTCCCAGTTAAAATTCATAACCGGCTTGTGGTAGTAGTTTCTACGAAAACTGTTGTATTCACCATCCAAGTATCCCCAATTGTTGTTATATCGTTTTCCATATTTCTCATATAGCTCTTTGCTTTTTGAGTAGTTTTGATCGTGCCATTGAGGGGCTCCAAATATCATAAAGTTAAAATTGTGATCGCCCAATTTCTTCCCAAGAGAAAAGAAATAGTTTTGACCTGCACCGCGTGTCCCGTCAGCCCATTTCCTTTCGGCACCCCACGCGTCAAGCAACATTGAAAATCCCCAACCGTTAGATGTCAAACCGGTACTATAAGCGAGTGTTCCTTTCAAATACTGACCGTTTCCATAGATAAAGCGCGCCATGCCACCTTTTTGTTTGTCAGTAGCTTTGGTAACAATGTTGACCGTCCCGCCAACAGAGGATATTGCAAGCTTCGATGATCCCAGGCCACGCTGAATATCAATGGCATTAGCGATATCGGAAATACCCGCCCAATTACTCCAATACATCTTACCGTCTTCCATTCCATTGATCGGTTGCCCATTAAGTAGGTATGCAGTGTTTGATTGATCAAATCCACGAAGATACATTTTGCTATCTCCAAATCCACCCGATTGCTCCGAGACATATACGTTAGGTGAATTTTTCATTATCTCCGGAAATTCGACATTTCCAACGGCTTTAGCTTGTATTTCTGTTTTTGCAATTACGGTAGAGGCAATAGGCGTTACACGATTTTCTGCTAAGTCTATAATTCCACTACCAACCACTACAAGCTCCTGTAAATTCTGCGCATCCGATTTCATGCGGATAATTCCTAAATTAGTTTTTGAACTTTTAAAAGGAACCAATATATCAGCATATCCTATAAAAGATATCTTCAAAGTACCACTACCGACTATATTCAACGTGAAGTTACCGTTTATATCCGTTGCAGTACCATCTGTGGTCCCTTTTACAACAACGTTTGCCCCCAGGATAGCTTCTCCTGTTTCAGCATCTACAACTTTTCCCGTATAACGATGCTGACCAAAAGCAGTTGTCGTTATTAAAACCATAAACAGCAATGTCAAAAATCTCATGTTTTTTACCATAATAAATTTAAATTTTAATAATTGTAAATTAAATCATCACAAAAGTACAATAAAAATCCCTAAAAAGTGCTTCGTTTATGTTACATTTTTGCAGGGCTAGTATTTTCGTGTGTTTACGCTGCTTATTGCTTCGAGAGTGCTTGTGTTTGTTGTGTGATAAAGACAGAACTTTCATCTTTATTGGCTTTCAATTTTTATTTTTTATGAATGTCCGTATATTTCCCTAAAATGATTATCTTTGCAAAAAAATATTTCTATGAACCTGATTGATTTTATCTCAGAATTTCCCGATGAGGAAAGCTGCAAACAAAAGTTTAAA
>JAEZZZ010000067.1 GCA_023418255.1 Bacteroidota bacterium | reverse complement strand
AGGATACAACACAAGGCTCACCGCAATCGCCCGTTGACACATTGGCAGAAGATCTTCAACAAATTAGTGAGCAAAACACGTTATGTGGCAGAGCGCACTTTTGGGAGCATGAAGCGTTGGTTCGGCGTGGTAGCAGCACGATACAGAGGCATTGAAAAAACACAACACAGCACATTTGGAAGCCAATTGTTACAATTTAAAACGAGCTCCGGACTTGGAGTGTCAATTAGCCACAAAATAAGAGCATTGGGCGAAAATGTGCCCTTTTGGAGGATAGTAATCAGCCAAAAGAGAGAAATTGTCAAGAAAAAATGGTTACTTGCAAAGGTCTCATAATATTATATAGACAAAAAGCACGATTATTTTTGTTATCCATTCGTTTTTTTTGTAGTTTTACGCATTCAAACCCTAAAAAATATATTATGAGTGAAATTAACAAGTATGTAGAGACACACAAGCAACGTTTTTTGGATGAACTTTTTGAGTTGATTCGCATTCCTTCGATATCATCGTTACCCGAACACAAGCCGGATATGTACAAAGCTGCCGAAAAGTGGAAAGAAATTCTTCTTTCGGCCGGTGCCGACAAAGCCCAAGTGATGGAAACAGATGGCAACCCGGTGACGTATGGCGAAAAAATCATCGACAAAAACTTGCCTACCGTATTGGTATACGCGCACATGGACGTGATGCCAGTTGACCCGCTTGAACTGTGGAACACCAAGCCCTTTGAGCCGGTGGTGAAAGACGGGAAAATATGGGCGCGCGGCGCCGACGATGATAAAGGACAAGGATTTATGCATGCCAAAGCGTTTGAATATCTCGTACAATCGGGAACGCTTCCTTGTAACGTCAAGTTTTTGATTGAAGGCGAAGAAGAGGTGGGTTCGCCCAGCTTACCCGCATTCTGCAAAAAACACAAACAAATGTTGGAAGCGGACATCATCATTGTTTCCGACACTTCAATGATTGCGCCTGACATTCCTTCTATCACAACCGGATTGAGAGGATTATCGTATTGGCAAGTTGAAGTAACAGGCCCAAATGCTGACTTACACTCGGGCATCTTTGGCGGTGCAGTGGCAAATCCTATCAACGTGTTAGCTAAGATGATTGCTCAAACCATTGACGAGAACGGAAGAATTCAGATTCCGGGCTTCTACGACGATGTGCTGGAGGTATCTGCCGAAGAGCGCAAGCTGATGGCTAAAGCGCCTTTCTCGCTTGAAGAGTATAAAAAGTCGTTAGACATCGAAGAGGTGTGGGGAGAAAAAGGATTTACAACCAACGAGCGCATCGGCATTCGTCCCACATTTGATGTATGTGGCATTTGGGGAGGTTACACCGGCGAAGGAGCAAAAACAGTATTGCCCTCAAAAGCATATGCTAAGATAAGTTGCCGCCTGGTGCCCAACCAAGATCATGAGAAGATTGCGCGAATGTTTGTGAAATATTTTGAAAGCATCGCCCCCAAAACGGTTAAAGTGAAAGTGGAGCCCTTGCACGGAGGTCCCTCGTACGTTTGCCCTATCGATATTCCGGCATACAAAGCAGCCGAAAAAGCATTTACCGATGTATATGGAAAACAGCCCGTTCCGGTTCGTTCCGGCGGCAGCATTCCCATCATTGCTACGTTTGAAAAGATATTGGGTATTAAATCCGTGTTGATGGGATTTGGTTTGGGTTCCGATGCCATTCACTCACCCAACGAAAACTATCCGTTGGAGCAGTTCTACAATGGTATTCGCACGATTCCTCGATTCTACACCTATTTTGTGGAAGAGATGAAAAAGAAATAAGCAACAACATTTATGCTTCATATTGAAGAACCCGCTTATCTATCTTGATTTGCAAGAAGATTTGCGGGTTTTCATATTTTTCTTGTCAAAAATCAGCAACGATGGCATATGCCACATATCGCGTGTTTTCATTTACAGCTGTCAGAGGCACATATCCCGAAAAAATTTTACTTTGGTGTATCGCAAGGGGATAATTACGGAGCATGGCATGATGATTTTTTATTGCTTGATGCTCTTTGTTGAAATATGTCACGCGGAATATGCCGCTTTTTGTTTCATGCATACATCGTTTGCGAAAGATATGCGCCACCATGCCCATATTCATCCGCATGTTGATTTCCACACAGGGTTGCACTCTAAACCGATTGTTTTTCTCCTTGCAAATCATCATATCCACGCCTAAATATCCGTTGTATAGAGGAAATTGTGAAACCAGCCTCTCTTTGAGTGTCTGTTGCAACCAATGCAATATGGTGCGGTCAATGTATTGTGAAAGGACTTTTTCAATATCTTCATCGCGAAGCAATCGGTTGCCGAGGTATGCTCCCGATGCTGACGTGTCGAACAACGAATAGCCTACAAATTCAACCGTTCCGTTGCGCATCAAAAATTCCATGGCAAAATCTTGTATTCTATCCAATACGGGTTCTGCCACCACGCCTCCCTGTTGAGTGACAACGCGTCGGCACCAATCGGCCTGCTTCGATGTGATTTCACCTTTAATCCAGATTAATCCTTTTCCGCTACCGGAATAGGGCATTTTAAGAACATAATCTCTATTTTCTTTCGAAAGATAGGCAATGAGTGCCGTTATGTTGTTAAAATAGTGAGATTCGCCACAAAATGATGGCTCCTCTTCCTGCAAAAAACGCAATATTGCCACAGCATGTCGGCGACCGGAATACTCTTTTCGTTGTTCTATTTCTGACAATGTGGGAAGGATGGATGCTGTCACTCCTGCATCAAGAAACTTTTTTCGTATAGCCGGATTCCATCCCCACGGCTCTATATGCCGGATGCGATGCTGTGCCATTTCCGAAAAAGGAATAAGATTGTGGCGAATACATAGTTTTTCCGTTATTGCTGCCACATGCACATCATACTTTTTGTCAGAAACCGCGACATGTGGACTTTCGGCATACCATACAGGAAGCGTCTCCATATCTTCCATCATCTTTCGTGCCGAAGTCGGTGGCGTGTATGTTGACGAGAAATTTGCCAATGCCAAATCGTGATCGGGATTGAAAATAGAGAGGTGCATTTGTATTAATTTGAAAAAACCGCCAAAGATTTATGAATGAGTTGACGGTTTCGTTAAAAAGTTTAGATAAAACAATGTTAAAAAATCACCTCTTTCAATACTCTTTTGCTTGAATTTCGCCTTTAAGAACCAATAGCGCATTTTCAGCCAACGCGCCCATCTCATCTTCACCCGGATAAACATATACCGGTGCAATCTTATAGACGCGTTCGATGATGAAGTTGCAAAACCACTTGCTGTTAGCAATTCCCCCGGTAATTAGGATGGCATCCACTTCTCCACGCAACACGGTTGCCATAGCACCAATCTCTTTTGCCACCTGATAAGCCATGGCTTCTAACACCGCGTAGCTTTTCTTGTCGCCTGCCAAAGCGGCTTTTTCCACTTCGTAGGCATTGTTCGAGTCGGTATAAGCGCACATTCCGCCTTTGCCTTTAACCATCAACTTCATCTCTTCGTAGCTATATTTTCCGCTAAAAGCGGCTTTCAGCAACGCACCTACCGGAAGCGTGCCGGAACGTTCGGGCGAAAAGGGTCCGTCGCCATCAAGCGCTTGATTTACGTCGATAACTTTCCCATTTCGATGAGCTCCCACCGAAATTCCACCACCCAAATGTGCAACAATGAGATTTAAATCATCATAATTTTTCATTATCGATTTGGCGTGCGCGCGTGCAATGGCTTTTTGGTTGAGTGCATGAAAAATGGATACGCGCTCAAACAACGGATGCCCCGAAAAACGAGCCAGCGGCTCCAACTCATCCACCACCACCGGATCGGCAATAAATGCCTGTGCCGATGGCAACTCTTTGGCAATGTCGTCGGCAATCAAGCCTCCTAAATTGCTGGCATGTTCACCCATACGGCATTCTATCAAATCTTTTTTTAGCTCCTCCGTTACACGATATACGCCGGATGCAATCGGTTTAACCAGGCCGCCTCTACCGATAACGACGCGAATGCCGTGGAGGTCAACACCTGCATCTTTCAGCTCCTTGTAAATGATTTCCTTGCGGTATTCATATTGGTCTGTTATGCGTTTAAACTGTTTTAAGTCGTCGGTTGAATGGCGGATTGTCTTTAAAAATATACTTTTATCATTTTCAAATACGGCAATTTTTGTTGAGGTTGAACCCGGGTTTATTACCAAAATTCGTGATATGTCGCTTTTCATAATAAATATGTTTGTGTTGTTTTTTCTAATGTTCGTTGGATGTTTAATCCATGGCCGCTGCCAGTGCAATGGATAGCATTTTGCTTGTTTCGGAATCAGAGCGCGATGTTAAAACGATGGGGACGGCAGCGCCCATAATAACGGCGGCAGAATTGGCTCCTCCAAGAAAGTTTAGTGTTTTGTATAGGATGTTTCCGGCCTCGATGTCAGGAACGAGAATTACGTCGCAATCCCCTGCCACTTCGCTTACGATGCCTTTGTGTTCGGCGGCGTGTTTGTCTACGGCGTTGTCAATTGCCAGCGGTCCATCCACAATGCAACCTTTGAGTTGTTTTCTTTCGCACATTGTTTTTAACATGGCGGCATGAATGGTGGCTTCCATCTTTGGATTCACTGTTTCTACGGCTGCCACTATGGCAACTTTGGGGTTCGAAATTCCAATTTTGTGACATGCTTCCACGGCATTGTTCAGAATATGCACTTTGGTGTCAAAGTCGGGCGCGATGTTCATTGCTACATCCGTTACGCAGAGTAATTTGTGATAATAGGGCGATTCAAAAAAAGCCACATGGCTAAGGATGTTCCCTTTGCGCAACCCTTTTTCTTTATCGAGCACAGCCTTCAGTAGCGTTCCTGTATTCACGAAACCTTTCATTAAGACGTCCGCCTCGCCATTTTTTATTAGCGATACGGCTATTTGTGCCGATGCGGCACCTCCTTTTTCATTGTGTATTATCTTGAATTCGGATAAATCGAAACCTACGGTATCGGCTGTTTTCTCTATTTCTTTCTTGTCACCGATTAGGATAGGTGTCACGATGCCATCGCGTGTGGCGGATTGTAACGATTTAAGTACCGCGTCATCTTCTGCCGCCGCTACGGCAATTTTTCGCTTGGTTTTGCTTTTTGCTTTTTCTATAAGCCCAGAGAGTTTGTAAATCATAATTCTGTATTAATTATAAGGAATGAATATGCAAAATAACGAAAAAAATAGAAGAATAAAGAACGAAAAATGATATTTCTTTCGTTTGTTATATGGGAAAGCGGTTACTCGTCATTCAATTGTCTCCGCCTCAACTTTCCGCTGAGTTTACGAATGGCGTTGCTTATCTCTTCATCCGGTTGAATCACGTTGTATTGTCCCCAAAATTCAGGGTCTTGGAAATATTCTACTTTCTCGGCAATTACATCGGTTGAGTGAATACGTTCGCGCCGTGGAAATTTAACAATCGGCTGATTGTATCTGTCTGTTATCGCTATTTCAGAACCAATGGTGTAGTGCGTTGAAAAGAGTCCGAAAAAGCGGTTTGTCCATCGCACCTTAAAACCGACATCCGTTTTGCTGTAATTGAAATACCATTTTCCATCTTTTTCCAAATAGTTGACAATATATTTGGCGTGCGACATGGCTACTCTCATTTTCGAGGGTTTGCGTCGGATGAATATGTTGGCGGCATCTTTTCTTTTTTCAACATTCATATTGAATTCTATACGTGAAAAAGCGTACGAACTGGCATCAATAAACATGTTTCCTCTAAACAGGATATCCGAAATGCTTTCGTGTGGTGCAAAAGCTATGTTGTAGTGAGGCTTGTTGTCGATATTGATAAAACCCTCGATATTAAAAGTATAGTCTTCGCCTTCCTTACCAAAAACTATTTCGGGGTTTTTTGCCACATCCAAAAGCAGCGCGTTGCTGATTCCCCCTTGAAACTTAAGCAAAATGGTGTCGTTTGATGAGATATCGGTGGCTTTTCGTCCGATATATATTTTTGCCTGGTCGTCTGAAAAAGAGCGATACGATTTTTTATGAATATCTAAAACGGATTCAACCAGTGAGATATAGTGATTCCGCTTTTTGACATGCTCCCGATAAAAGGCTACCATCATGCTGGGCGTATTGGGATAATTATCGGGGATGCGATGCAGCGCTTTTCGCACAATCTCACGTCCATCACCGGCGACAATCTCTACCTCTTCAAGTTGTATCGATTTGGCATTCATCACAATGTGGTAGTTTGGTTTGTCGATAAGTGTAACGATCGGGATCGACAGGTTGTTGTAACCCAAATGTCGGAAGACAAGGCGGCTATTTTTGGCAGAAACACTCACACGAATAGCAAAATATCCATCTTGATTGGTCACGCTTGAAACGTTGGAATGTTCTACCGAAATGCTCGCGTTTGAAAGCGATTTGTTGCTATCTCCTCCTAACACTCTTCCCTGCAAAAGATAGGTGGTGTCGGTCTGTTGATAATACACAGACGGAAATGCTTGATTCATTGAAAATAAAAACAGTATCAAGAGCGTTAAATATATGTTTTTCATACCCATTGCGATGATAATTATGTCGTGAATACTCAGGATTGCTATTATGAGCAAAAATAATCTTTTTATCTCTGTTTTCAAATAAAATAGATGATTTTAACCTCCTCGCATTAAAAGATTAAAGATTTTTCCTTATCCAATCGTTCAGAATAATGTATATATCTGTTTTTCGTTTGAACTTAATTTTTTACTTTTGTAATAGAAAGATATCGTTTTTTAATGCTCGAAAAGGATAAGCAGAAGTCCGGTTGTTTTGTGACAACGAGCTGTGAAGACAGAATAGTCCCGATTTTTCATTGATTCTTAATCGTTTATGAATACAAAATATATCAACATACGGGGGCAATTGCTTGACTTGAACGTTCCAAAAGTGATGGGAATTATCAACGTGACACCCGATTCTTTTTTTTCCGGAAGTCGTGTACAATCGCAAGAGGAGATTGTGCAGCGATGTCGCCGGATGTTGCAAGAGGGTGCCGACTTTATTGATATCGGTGCGCAATCGACAGCCCCCACATCGCTGTTCCTTACGGCACAGGAAGAGCGTACGCGTTTAATGCCCATGCTTCAACTGATTCGAGAAGAGTTTCCCCATGCCATTTTATCTGTCGATACATTTTATGCCGATGTAGCAAAAGAGGCGGTAGAAAAATTTGGCGTGGATATAATCAACGATATTTCCGGTGGCGAGATTGACAAAACGATGTTTGAGACCGTGACCCGACTTAATGTGCCATACATTTTGATGCACATGCGCGGAACACCTCAAACGATGCAGCAACACACCAATTATGAGGATCTGCTGCAAGATATTATATTTTATTTTTCGAAGAAAATCAATCAATTGAACCGTCTTGGTGTGAAAGATATTATCCTCGACCCGGGATTTGGATTTAGCAAAACCATGATTCAGAATTATGAATTAATGGCTTATCTAAAATATTTTTCTATCTTTGAAGTGCCGTTGTTGGTTGGTATCTCACGAAAATCGATGATTTATAAACTATTGGATTCCTCGCCTGAAGAGAGCCTCAATGGCACATCGGTGCTCAACACGTATGCCCTGCTTTCGGGTGCAAATATTTTGCGTGTTCACGATGTAAAAGAGGCGGTAGAATGCGTGAAAATTATCTCGCAAATAACCGCATTTGACAAATAACGCATTGCTATGTTTTCACATTTTGGCATAAAAGATTTTTTAGACGTACTGTTGGTCGCTTTCCTGCTTTATTACCTTTTTCGATTGGTGAAAATTTCCGGAATGCGTTCCCTGTTTTTGGGTGTTCTTGTCTTTCTTGTTATTTGGGTGTTGGTGTCGCAAGTGTTTGGCATGGTGCTTCTTGGTTCTATTTTGGATCAGTTAGTAAGCGTCGGGCTTTTTTTATTGGTAATTCTTTTTCAGGATGAAATACGGCGTTTCCTCATGTCTTTGGGTTCGAAAAAAGGGTGGAATTTGGTGACACGGGTCTTTTTTCCGAGCGACAGACAAAAGAAGGATCACTCTCATATCACTAGCATTGTGTTGGCATGTATGAATATGTCACGCACCAGTACCGGTGCACTCATCGTTATACAGGGGGATATTCACCTTGGGCTGTACGAACAAACGGGAGAAATAATCAATGCCGAAGTTTCTTCGAGGCTTTTAGAAAATATATTTTTCAAGAACAGCCCATTGCATGATGGTGCAGTTATCATCGTAGGACAAAAGATAAAAGCGGCAGGCTGCATTCTTCCCATTTCACAAAATCCAAATATTCCGAAACATTTGGGACTCCGTCACAGAGCCGGTTTAGGAATATCACAAGAAACCGATGCCAAAGTGATTATTGTTTCCGAAGAGCGTGGAAAAATAACCTACGCGGCGCAAGGGCGATTGCGCATGAATGTGTCGCCGGATGAACTACAGCGCCTTCTTCTGGAAGAGTAACCAATTTCAAACGTTTCACAAACAGGCATGATTTTACAAAAACTTTCTGTCATAAACTATAAAAACATTGCTCAGTCAACGTTGGATTTATCGTCCGGCATCAATTGCTTCATTGGCAATAACGGCATGGGGAAAACCAATTTGCTGGACGCGGTGTATTATCTCTCGTTTTGTAAAAGCTACACCAATCCCATCGATTCGCAAATCATCATGCACGATGCAGATGTGTGCATGATACAGGGACAATATATCATGCCTGACGATACGACAGAAGAAATTTTTTGCGCCCTAAAACGGCGACATAAAAAACAATTCAAGCGTAACAAAAAAGAGTACGACCGCCTGTCGGATCATATCGGTTTTATTCCGCTGGTGATGATTTCGCCCACCGACAATAACCTGATTATGGGTGGAAGCGAGGAACGCCGTCGCTTTATGGACATAGCAATTTCGCAGTTCAACAAAAACTATCTGCATGCCCTCGTGCGATACAACAAAGCTCTTCAGCAGCGAAACGCGCTTTTGAAAAATGGTCCTGAAAACATCGATAATTCCCTTCTTGAACTATTGGAATTTCAGATGATGGAATCCGGAACGTTTATTCACAATGAGCGACGAGAGTTTATCAAAGAATTTATCCCCGTTTTCAATCAATTTTATCAACAGATAAGCCGATGCAACGAGCAAGTATCGTTTCAGTACATTTCGCAATTGTCCGAAGGCGATTTCTTTGACCTATTGCTTGCCAACAGAAAACGCGATTTACTGTTGGGACACACAAGCGTAGGGATTCATCGTGATGAGATTGAGATGCTGTTGGATGATTTCCCCATCAAAAAAGTGGGTTCGCAAGGACAAAATAAGACCTATTTTGTTTCGATGAAGCTGGCACAATTCTATTTTTTATTGAAAACCGGCAGCAAAACCCCTATTTTGTTGCTCGATGATATTTTTGACAGGCTCGATGCAAAGCGAGTGGAAGAAATCATAAAAGTGATTTCGAGCGATACATTCGGACAAATATTTATTTCGGATACAAACCGCGAATTTCTAGACCGAATGCTTGCCAAAACAGAGAGTAAGCACCACATGTACAGCGTCAATAATGGTGAAGTTAAACAAATAAAAGAGTAAACGAATAAAATGAAAAAAAGAAATGCCCGCCCATTGGGAGAATTGCTCTCTGTTTTTTATGAAGAAAATCCGAGCCTAAAACGACGTGTTGGCGAACATCGTATTTTACAGGCATGGAAAGGCGAGCTTTTAGGCCGTGGGGTGTCGCATTATACGCAAAAAATATACTTTAAGCAAAACACGCTCTATGTACATCTTTCCTCGTCAGTACTCCGCTCCGAATTGATGATGCACAAAGATAAGTTGATTGAAAAACTCAATGAGCACGCACAAATGGCGATTGTGTATGATATTGTGTTTCGATAGTCACTTTCAATTCCGTCCCGTCAGCTATTATTCATCGCTTTGAGATAACTTTTACTTTGAAGTTTAACGAATTAGCATAATCTGTTTATTAAACAAAATTGTCATTTTTTGCACAGAAAACAAGAAAATTTTAGCTTAACTACGAAAAAAATGACTACTTTTGTAATGTATAATAGATTTTTCACGATGAAGTTTATTTCTCAATTTGGAATCGTTCCCTTTGATTTTGATGTGATGTACTGGCATCCAGCCTGAAAAATTATAAATCTCCACGTCAAAAAATTATTGAACTCGAAAAGAAAGGAACAATCATTCGTTTGAAGCGAGGCTTGTACATTGTTGCTCCGGCGGTTTCAAATAGTGCACCATCCATCGAGTTGATAGCCAATCACCTTTATGGTCCGTCATATGTGTCAATGGAAAGTGCGTTGCGATTTTATGGCTTAATTCCTGAGAGAGTTTTTAATACGGCATCAATGACTTTGAAAAGAAGTCGAACATTCAAAAATCAGTTTGGTGAGTTTTATTACATTTCTTGTCCTGAAAATTATTACTCCATAGGTGTTTCACACATTATACAGAGAGATTATGCTTTTCTGATTGCCTCGCCCGAAAAAGCGTTGTGTGATAAAATTATTTATACTCCCAAGCTACAACTTCGCTCCATTAAATCGCTACGAACTTATTTAGAGGATGATATTCGACTTGATATGGATGAATTCTATCAGATGGACATCGCTATATTTGAAAAATGTGTGGAGGTGAGTAAGAAAAAGACAGCAATAAATAATATTATAACATTATTGAACAGATGAGGGTGTTTGACCGGATGTTGGCACGTTATAACTTGTTAGAGCAAGGAAATGAGTATGCAGTGCATGAAGTGATGCAGGAAATTATTCTTGCCGGACTTTATCGAGGTGGTTTTTTTTCATAAAGCTGTATTTTATGGTGGCACCTGTCTGCGTGTATTTCATGGAATCAGTCGGTTTTCAGAAGATATGGTTTTCTCTCTTGTTTCCCCTGATATGAACTTTTGCCTTGAGGATTATTTTCCGGCACTTATAAACGAATTTAAAGCCGTGGGCAAAGATGTGATTATTACAAAGAAAGCGAAAAAAACATTTGGTCGAGTTGAATCGGCATTTTTGAAAGACAACACAGCCGCCTATGACTTAAAATTTCAAACAGAAAAATCCATCAAAATCAAAATAGAAGTGGATGTTGACCCACCAATGAAATTTAGCACCGAGCAAAAATTGTTATTACTCCCTTATTCGTTTATGACTCGCTGTTTCGTCCTTCCCGACTTATATGCAGGAAAAATGCATGCTCTTATGTTTAGAAAATGGAAACAGCGAGTAAAAGGTAGGGATTGGTATGATTTTGAGTGGTATGTGAGAAATGGAATTAAGCTGAATTTTGAACATCTGCAAGAACGAATAAAACAGTTTAATGAAGTTGAAATAGATCGGAAAGAATTTCTTGATAAATTGAAGAAACAGTTCGTTAAAACAGACATTGAAATGGTCAAACAAGATGTACGTCCCTTCATTAAAAATCCAAATGAATTAGAGATTTGGACAAATGATTATTTCCTGCAGTTAGCTGAAATGATAAAGTTTGTATAGATATAACATATGATTTTGTGAATTTCGTGTAAATCAACCATGCTACCAAGTCATTAGAAAAACGTAGAAAATCCCCAAAAAAATCCTTGCGGATAGGGTGAATCCGTATGGCGTACCAAGTCGTAATTGAGTGTGATGTGTAGTCCTCCCAAGCGAAAGCCTCCGCCGACAACCACAGCAGGCACCCAGCCACGATACGTATTAATATCGGCATCTACATTCATCGTTTGCCACATGTAATTGATTTCGGGCTGGATGAAAAACGCAATAAACGGCAGCGGGTAGGCATATCCAAACAGGTTAGTTCCCAGAAATTGGTTTCGGTATGTATAGTTTTCGCTCTCGTTATATCCTTTGCTTTTTAAGGAATAATAACGCGCACCGGCTCCTGCCATCAGTTTATCGGAAAACTTATAGCCCACCGGAAGACCAACCATAAAAACTGAATAATTCCTACTTAATGAAAGCCCCAAATTGGCTCCAAAGCGCAATTTTCGGGGATCGAAAGTGGAGTTTTTGACGGACGAAATATCCATCGGTTCTGATTTTGCTTTTACCTGAATGGGTTTTTCTCTCCGATAATACTCTCTCTTCGCGGCATGGATATTTCGTTCATCATCAGGCGCCACCTGAATCGTGTCGTAGCGAATAACTTGTGCCGCGAGAGGCAGACATAAAAATGTCATAAAAAATAAAATGATTTTCTTCATATAATAAATTCCCGTGTGTTATCTCTATTAAATTGTTTTTTTGTGATGACCGGATTGGTTGTATCCATCTATCAGAAAGCAAATATACAAAATGTTTTTAATAGATATCAAAAATGGCACACTTGATATTATATATATAATTGCACCTCTTTTTTATGAGGCACAAAAAAAAATTGACTGCAGTTGATGCAGCCAATTCTATTTATTTTTTCAGGTTGTTATTTGTGTTAAAATAACGAATAACGTTCTCGACAACCTTATTCTTGCGGCGTTTCCGGCTGCGCCGGTATTGGCAAATTCGGTGCGACATCCGGAGCTGTGGTAGGATTCAGAGGAGCCGGTTGTTCCACTTCAACTTGCGATTGTACTTGCGTTGTACGTGAGGTTGTAAATTTTGCTGTTAGGATGCTCAAAACGATGATGGTGCCAGCAAGAGTCCATGTTGCTTTTTCCAAAAAGTCGGTCGTTTTTCTTACGCCCATATATTGGTTGGACGATGAAAATCCGGAAGCCAATCCGCCCCCTTTTGAGTTTTGAACCAGCACAATCAATATCATTAAGATGGCTGCCAATAGGATGATAATAGTTATAAAGAGATACATAAATGTAATGTTAATGTTTATTTTTTCTTTTGTTCGTTGATAATCAAATACTCCAAAAATCGAATTTGGTCTGCAAAGTAAGCACTTTTTTGGGGAAAATGCAAATTTAAGCGTTGAATTATTGTAAGTGCTTGTTTATATTTCTTTTGTTTTATGTAGATGCGAGCCAGTGTTTCGGTCAAAAACTCATCTTGACTCAGTTCGTTGTTCTCCTGCTCTTTATGCTCTTCTTCACTTGTGGTTTTGGGGAGTTTGTCTTTTATAGAGATGGATTTGTCTGCGGCTTTTTCCAAAAACGAATCGATGATGTCTTGATGTTTCAGTTCGCTTCCGGTTGTGGCGGAATCGTTTATCTCTTCGCCTTTCGATTCCAGATATGCAAAGTAGTCCATAGACAGAGCGTTCCCGGTAGTCTCTTTTTCTAACAGTTGCGCTTCGTTTGGGTCGGTTGAAGTTGCTATTGAGTTCAAAAACGAATTCAGCAGCTGTTCTGTCCGATCATCATCCTGCAACTCATCGGGTCGTTGCTGCTGCATATATTGCTCATATTCTTCATTGTAGAGATAGTAGAACAGTTTTTCTCTTTTGGCACACAACAAAGCTGTTCGCCCTAACTCTTCTTGAAAATCGGGCGATTTATCCAATGCCAACTTTTTGGTGTAGAGCAATCGTGCCGTCTGAAAAAAAGGATATGCTTCCAGCAATGAGGCCAACTCGTTGGCATCCAGGTCGCACAATTTTTCTTCGTCCCGCAATAGACTGTACAATTTCTCTTTTTCCATTCTCTACCAATTCGCCATAGTCGAATTAAACATTTGATCTACAATCTCTTCTATCAACGTATCAATCAATTGATCTTGTATGTCGGTAAGCATTACTTGACTCGAAAAAGTGGTGTTTGCCGAAAATGTTTCTTCTTTATCCTGACCTTCTTGTTTGTTGTTTCTAAATCGCATTCTTACGGTCATTGTAAGGCGTGTTTCCGCAGCAAACGCGTCTTCTTGAACGGCAAGAGGCGTGAGTTCGTAACCCACAATTTCGCCCTCCATCTCCATGTCGCCACCTTGTGTTAGGATTTCCAACCGAGTGTTTCTTGTGAATTTATCTTTGAGATGTTCGTTGAATCGTGATTCCAATGGCGGATAAACCAACGGTGCTTGATTTACGAAATGATCGATTGAAATTGATTTGGTGAGGTCGTAGTTGATGGAAGCCCCATTGAACTTATAAGATATGGTGCAACTTGTCAGCGTAATAATCAAAACAATCGAAAGTGAAAGCCACAGCTTTATCGTTCTCTTTTTCATAGGTCTTCTAATTTGTATTCTTTAATTTTTCGATAGAGTGTCCGCTCAGAAATTCCCAAATCTTCGGCAGCTCTACGACGGAGTCCGTTATGACGCTCCAATGCTTTTATTATCAGCTCTTTTTCCGCATCCATGATGGATACGGCTTTTTCTTCAAATTCGGTTGCTTCTTGAATCTCTTCCTCGTCTTCTATCTCTTGATAATGAGAATTTGTTGTCGGGCTGTCTTCATATTTTACCGGGATAGTAACGGGTGGTTTGGTTGGTTTTATGATTGCTTGGGAACCACTCGTGATGCTACTGTCGTGTGCCGTTGACGCTGCATGCGGTGTGTCTTGTAAAATGGTTTTTACCACCTGCTTAAGGTCGGTGATGTCTTTTTTCATATCGAAAAGCACTTGATAAAGCAGTTCGCGCTCATTTGCAAACGATTTATGTTTAGACTCGTGAATTTGAGCCAACGGAATGGGGAGCATCTGAATTTCATCTTCCGGCAGATATTTCTCTAAAATTTGCGGTGTAATAAGTCGTTCTTGCTCGATCACGGAAATCTGTTCCGTGATGTTTTTTAGCTGACGAATATTGCCCGGCCATCGATAATTGACAAGCATTTCTTTCGCCTGTTCGCTAAGGGAAACAGGTGGCATCATATATTTCTCCGCACAATCACCTGCAAATTTTCTGAAAAGAAGAGGGATATCCTCTTTCCTTTTCCGAAGCGGTGGAATACGCACAGGCACGGAGCTGAGACGATAATATAAATCTTCCCTGAACTTCCCTTTCTCAACCGCTTCAATCAGGTTGAGGTTAGTAGCGGCAACTACGCGCACATTGGTTTTTTCTACTTTTGACGCGCCAACGCGTATGAACTCGCCACTTTCCAAGACTCGTAAAAGTCGCGTTTGGGTGGAGAGGGGCAGTTCGCCCACTTCGTCAAGAAACAGCGTGCCGTTGTTTGCCGCTTCAAAATATCCTTTTCGTCCGGCAATGGCTCCCGTGAATGCTCCTTTTTCATGTCCAAACAATTCGGAATCGATGGTGCCTTCGGGAATGGAACCGCAGTTGATGGCAAAATATGGCCCATGTTTTCTACGGCTGTATAGATGGATGATTTGTGGAAAATTTTCTTTTCCCACACCGCTTTCTCCGGTAATGAGAACGGACAGATCCGTTGGTGCCACTTGCAGTGCGACATAAATTGCACGTTCCAATTCAGGTGAAACGCCTATGATTTCGAATCGCTGCTTTACTTGTGGTATAATATTTTTTGCCATAATTAGGTTGTTCGTTACTGACTCTCAAATATACATGATTTTTTTAGAAAATCATGCTGAAAGATCAAAAACAGCTCTTTACACTCTTCTGATTCTGTTTCTTTCAGCCCTTGACATTTCATTCTTTATCGCGGGATATACGTTTTTCATCTCTGTTTTGCCAAATTGTATGTCGTTGTGTAAAGAAGTTTATTCAACGCGTTTATATCTTCCTGTTTTTTGACTGTTGATGGCATAATAGCCTCACCGATGGTCAGCGTCACTTTTTTGTCTCGCTTATTGTCCAGTTCATGACAAAGCCGTAAGTTACGTGCTTTCCATCCAAAAGCGCGAGATAGATAAAACCAAATGGAGTTGTAGCCGGAAATATGTATCGGAATGATGGGAACGTGAAACTTTTGAATAAGTTTTATTACCGATGCTTGCCATTCTCTATCGAGAATTACCGGTTTCCCTTTTCTTATATAGATGTTTGAAACCGCTCCGGCAGGAAAGAATCCCAAAGGATGACCATTCTTTACATGCGATATGCACTCTTTGAGGCCACTCATTGTTATAACACGCAGTTTCTCTTTTTTGTACGGATCTACCGTAATGAAATTTTCAGACATGGTGTCGATAAGTCCCAGCACAAGATTTACCATCATCTTATAGTTGTTCACTCTACTTGCCACGGTTTCTATCACAGCAATACCGTCGATATGTCCGTAAGGATGATTGGAAACCGTGATGAAAGGCTTGTCTTTGAATTCATCAAGAATTTCCGCGTTTTTTACAATGCGCTGAACTCCCATTTTATTGAGTAAATCGGTACAAAATGCCTGTCCGGTAAGATGTTTTGATGCATCGTAAAAGTCGTTGGCAATATGAATGCCACTGAATTTCATTGCCCACCTTATGAGCGTATCACCCTGCTTCCCACGGAAAGCAGGGTGAAGCGCACGAACATCATCCGGACTAACTAATTTTTCTTTCATCTATATTTTATGAGTAAAACTCTTTATCGGTGAATAACACAACTCTCTGTTTTTTTAGAGTCTGCGAAAAATGCTTTTGTCTTATTTTATTTTCGTGAAATCTTGAATCATTTTTATGATTTCTTCACCTGTTGCTTCGGCTTCCTCTTGCGAATGTGCCTCCGAATAGATGCGAATAATGGGTTCGGTGTTCGACTTTCTCATGTGTACCCATTTGTCGGCAAAGTCAATTTTTACACCATCGATATCGGTGATTTTTTCGTTCCGAAATTGCTCTTTCATTTTCGACAGCAACTGATCAATATTGATATCGGGTGTCAGTTGTACTTTTTGTTTTGACATGAAATAGGTGGGATATTCAGGTCGCAATTGGCTTGTCTTTTTTCCCGTTTTGGCAAGATGCGTCAAAAACAAGGCAATTCCTGCCAACGCGTCGCGTCCATAATGTGCTGCCGGATAGATAACTCCACCGTTGCCTTCTCCGCCAATAACGGCATCAACTTCTTTCATTTTTTCCACCACATTCACTTCGCCTACGGCTGCGGTGAAGTGCCGCTGCCCTTTTTGTTGCGTCACATCACGTAATGCGCGGCTCGAACTTAAATTGGAAACCGTGTCGCCCGGTGTGTGCGACAGCACGTAGTCGGCAACAGCCACCAGCGTATATTCTTCGCCAAAGGGCTCGCCATTTTCGCAGTACACTGCCAATCGGTCCACATCCGGATCAACGGCGAAACCCACATCCGCTTTCGAACTTTTGGTAAGAGCCGATAGCTCTGTCAAATGTTGTGGAAGTGGCTCGGGATTATGCGAGAAGTTTCCGTGCGGTGCACAGTGAAGTTTAAAAATCTCTTTAACGCCCAATGCGTAGAGAAGTTCCGGAATTGCAATTCCACCAACAGAGTTGACGCAATCTATGGCTACACGAAAAGCGGCTGCTTTGATAGCATCTACATCCACTAAATCCAAAGCCAAAATGTCTTGAATGTGTTGCTGCAAATAGTCCTTTTGTGTTAGCGAACCCAGCTCATCAACGGGAACAAAATCATATTGCTCGGTATCGGCAATCGATAAAATTTCTTCGCCTTGCTTGGCATTTAGAAATTCTCCTCTATGATTCAAAAGTTTGAGGGCATTCCATTGTTTTGGATTGTGACTCGCGGTGATGATGATTCCACCCGCAGCTTGCTCGTGAACCACAGCGATTTCTGTTGTTGGTGTAGTTGCCATGCCTATGTCCACAACGTGGCAGCCCATACTCATCAATGTTCCGGAAATAATGTAGTGCACCATGTCACCGGATATGCGCGCATCGCGCCCAACGACAATTTTGGGATTTGACTCTCCTGATGTCTTTTTTATAAATGTGGCATAAGATGCCGCGAATTTCACAATATCGATTGGCGTGAGGTTATCTCCGATTTCTCCGCCAATGGTTCCTCTGATTCCTGAAATAGATTTAATAAGTGTCATAGCATAAAAAAATTATTGTGTTTCAAATCGGTATTGCACTTTTTCGTAATAGGTGGGTTGAAAGTGTTGCTTTTCGCTTGCTCCACCCATATTGAAGGGAACAATCAACTTGGCTTGTCCGGAATGTCCAATATAAGGAATTGGCACCACCCAGCCGGCAATAATATCGCTATAAAGCGCGCTATTCATCATATTCACAGGTCCTCTGTAAATAATTGTTTGAGGATATGGGCTCGTGTTTGGATTGAGATTGTTATATGTGGTTGAGTCATCCTTCATGAAAAATTTCAATCCTTTAAAGCGCACATAAATCTCTTCTCCAATATGTGCCTTATCCTCATGCGCTCCTCTGTCAATTATGTTAAAATATACGCCCGTGGCAGGGTCGCGATAAAATTCATTTTCTTTGAAAATGGTATCCTTAGGGAAATCTTTCAACTCGATAAATTTATTTTCCTTCATAAACCGTTTGATGGCTTTTGATTCCTCTTTGAGTCGATCGGCGTATGTCGGTGTTTTGTTGCACGAAACCGATAGAAATAAAATACCCGAAATAATCCATAGAAGGGTTGTAGATTTCTTCATATTATTTGTCTTAAAAAATTGATTGTAATTACAAAAGTACACATTCATCTTTAAAAAATAGACATTTTTGCATAAATAAACGATTATCTATGCTCTAAAAAATGGTTAAGAGG
Source organism: Bacteroidota bacterium (assembly GCA_023418255.1). GTDB lineage: Bacteria > Bacteroidota > Bacteroidia > Bacteroidales > Dysgonomonadaceae > JAEZZZ01. Next base: position 2,537 of record JAEZZZ010000067.1, on the reverse strand, counting down.
CAATTTAAAGCATTTTTTTAATAATAGTTCGCTATAAATTAAAATCATTATCTTTAAAGTTTATTCCGTAAGCCGATAAGATATGATAAGCAACAATCAACCAAATGACATTTTTCTGATAAATAAAGTATTATCTAATGGCAAATTTAACTGCTTAATAGCAAGCCGTAAAAAAAATCATTCTTTCCATACTGCTTTGCTTTTTAAGCATTAAAGAAAGAATAAGTTTTTCACGATTAGCTCGTTTTTCGGGTTATTGCGAACAATTTTTCCTCATTCATTTTGAAAATAAATTCGATTTTCAGTCTTTCAATCTTTCGTTGATTTTACAGCAAAAGATAGATGAATGCATCATTGCCTTTACCCCAAGCTATATTCCCGAGAGTGGAAAATCAACCTTCGGGATAAACACGTACTGGTCGGGTTGTGCCAAAGAAGCCAAATGGGAGTATGGACATTTGTGACTTTGCCGTTGTGGACGTCTGCCGTAATACAGTTTTTCACTTAAACGCTGTTCAAACATCGCCTTTGTCGGATATGGCTTCGTTGGATTATTATTGTTCTGCTCGGAAAATTAACCTCATATATTTCAACGAATTAAGTGTATGTCTAGTGGGCGATGCTTTTTTCCCAAATCCACATTCGTAAAAACCATCTTGGGTTTGGGTAGACACATTATCAGCTGGCTGTGGGATGACGCCAATCTGGACTATATTTATAGAGGCGAACAATCAGGCAAACGTGGCACACCTAAAAAAATGACAGAATGGTTGATCAAAAATCATCGAACATGAATCTTTTCTTAAAAATAGTCGTTTGCGATCAATTGACCATTTATTCTGATCTCGTCTATTCCTCTGATTAAAAAAAATATCAATCTACCCGTAGTCGTATTTTACAAAAACGGAAAAGAGGTAGCAAGAAAACTATACTTTTGCACAGAGACCCTGAGATGGATGCAAGAAAATTGTTTGCTATTATTTTTGCGCTTTCAAATTGAGTTTATTTATCGGGATGCAAAACAATATTGCTGCTTGACCCACCGTCAGACACATAGTCAAAATAAACTCAATTTTCACTTTAACACTAGCTTTAACGTCGTCAATTTGGCTAAAATAGAATGGCTGCAAAGAGCTTTGACGGGAACTCAATCCTTCTTTAGGTCGAAATATAAAACAATGTATAGCAGCGATTTATTTTTGAGATTACTTATATCGATTCGTTAAATTCAAATTTTAGAGCAAGCTTGATAGGTATTTCAGCCTTGCTCTTTTTATATTTTTGAAGGTTTTGTTTTCGGTTAATTTATTTTCAGTTTCATCAAGCCGATTGCCTGTGTGCGTGCTCTGACCTTAAGAAGGGAGTAGTGAATTTTTGTGTTTCAAAACTGCCTTCTAAGCGTGTTGCCCACTCGTAATTTAATATATTGTTTATGAGTCCAATATGCACACCCTCACATCAATTTTATATCTGAAGGAATGCGCCGCGTCAATATCTAATAACCGGGCTATGTTCACACGAATGTCGCTGATTATCTAATGGTTAGGCAGTGGCGATTGAGGGTGGATACTTACACTACAAAATAGTTGATAGTAAATATTTCCGTTCAAATGCTCCATCAGATTTGTGTCAGAAAAACAGGTATAGGCTTTTAAAATCATCAGTGCTATTTTTTTCAGGAGAAAAATAACTTTTTCGTCCGCGACTGTTTTCTGTTAATCCGATACTTTTACAGAAATCCGAGAATGGAAATGCCTGATAAAATTTTCCTAATTCACTTGAATGAAAACTCTCACGAAAATTTGAATAAATATCAAATTCCGTAAAACCTAGTGTGGGTTGTAGTTGAGAATTTTTTGTGTTTTTGCAATATATTGTTTTGCTAGTTCATTTTTTTATATTTGTAACGGAAGAAACAGCATCTGTGCTATGAGTAAATGACTAACTAAAAAATAGAGAGACATATGAAAAAAGTGTATCATTCTTTAAGTACGACATCTTATCGTTTTCTGATGAGTTTTGCTGCTGTTGTTATCGACTTTTTATTACAGCAAGCGTGTCTTCTTGTAGTGAGTCTTTGCTAAAAGATTCTGTAACAAGAGAGGTGTGGTTAGTTTCTCCCAAAACAGAGAAGAAGATCATCCGTGGACTTGTTGAAAATGAGTTTGAGTGTATGGGGATTACAAGGGTCATTCCTTCTCGTTCTGCACCATTTTATATTCCTCTAAACAGTATAAGTGGATTCGACTACCAAATTGGATATAAGTACAAAATAGAAGTTTTGGTTACCCATTTGGCAAATACTCCTCAGGATTCTTCCAATCGCACCTTTGCGATAAAACGAATTCTAGTTAAAGAAAAAATCTAACAAGACTAAGTTTTAATGCGATTGAGTCACGAAAAAAAGTATTTTAATCATTGCTGTCCGCTAAACCTTTTTTTCGTCAGCAAAAATTAGGGCTGATTTCCCGGTATGGAATTCAGCCCTTTTCGTTACTTTTGTTTTAAACAGAAAAACCATAACGATGAACAAAAGT
>JAEZZZ010000059.1 GCA_023418255.1 Bacteroidota bacterium | reverse complement strand
TCATCGATGACTTTCATTTTCAGGTAACCCACTCTACGGGATTTTTGACCCGACTTGGGTGATTCTACCATTTCACTTTCTGCCATAACCAACACTTTGTTTTTCTCTTGACTGCCTCTGCCTCGCTTCAAGGGTTCATGCTTTTGTCCTTGTGGCACCTCCGTTGAAAAAAAGCCTTCGTCCAACTCGATACGTCCCGCTAAAATGTATTCATCATCTCCTCTTTCCATGGCTTGACGCAATTTGTGAACCATATGCCAAATAGGATGATAGCGTTTATGTCCGAGCTGACGTTGGATTTCTTTGGCAGAAAAAGTCTTTTTGGTCGAGGTGAGTAAATGCATGGCAATAAACCAATGGCGAAAAGGAAGTTTTGACTTATGCATAGCCGTGCCGCTTTTTAAGGTAATTCGAGTACGACAGTGTTTACATTCATACTGTTCTTTGTCCTTTTTCCAATAGTGATCCGTGCAGCCACAACGATGACAGACAACGCCGACTTGGTCTCAATACTCTTTAAACTTTTGTTTACAGCTTTCCTCATCGGGAAATTCTGAGATAAAATCAATCAGGTTCATAGAAATATTTTTTTGCAAAGATAATCATCTTTAGGGAGATATGCGGGCATTCATTTTGTATTTTATATTCTCTGTCTTTCTTGTTTGGTAATCTTAAAAAAATACTTTGCCGGAAGCCGTCGAAAGTGAAGCGGAGCAGTTTTATAAACTGTGTGAAAATAAAACAAGTATCAAAATTTCTTGAATATCTACAATTAAATGAATTCACATATGTACACTCAAGTACGTATTTTCTCTTTTCTTTGGTGGTTGCAACTCCCCAAAGACATCGAAAATAGAGGAGGGAACAAGAATTTCATACAAAGATTCACTTCATATTGATTTTGATTTCGACAAGGTCGTAAAACACTATTCTGATAGAATAGCAAGAGGGGATAGTATTTCTATCAAAAAAGAAGAAAATTATCAGTTGTTATTAATAACAACGGACCGATTTTGGAAAACGGTTGAATATGTGGATGGTCATTTACGTTCAAACGTTACCAAAGCGGACGATATAAATGTTTCAGAACGTGTTTTTACGGGATTTATGAAACAATTGACCGATGGGAATACGTTTATTCAAGAAAGTATTCAAAAGGGATTAACTCCTATGGTGTCCCAGTATAAACAATCATCAGCTAAATAAATTATAAAAAATTTACTCAATAAAAGGACTTTTTTGATTTTTGGTGCAAGTTTATTCTTATTCGGATGTTCGAATAATGAAAAATCCGATGATGTAAATCAAAAAGTATCATTAGAGCAAAAACAGCAGAATATCCAAACGAGAAATACAGAAGCATTGGATGAAGCGAAGCAATTTCATTTACCGATACTGATTCTCTCAAAACAAAACAGCCTATGAGTTCACGAGTTATTGATCCCATTGATGACGAAACAGGTTTAGTGGGAGATAATGCTTATAATCGAAAGGTATATATGTATGCGGTTGAACGTTTGAAAAAAAACGCTTATGTTAAAGACAATCAAGTATATGTTTCGGTAAAAACAGGAGCCGAAATAAATATGGCTGAAGATCTATTTGACTATCTTACAAATGTTCTCGTTAATGAATGGAATATCGCTCTTAAAGAAGGGCGTTATAAAGTAATAACTGAGAAAAAAGGTGGATTTTATATGATGCCTGTACAACAGCAAAAAAAATGATTTACGTTCATCTCCTTACAATTTATTGAATATGTCTCATGCACAATGATTAAATGCACTTAAAAGTGTGTATGATTCAAATCCCTCAGGTAATTGATGTCATTGCCAAGTGCTTTAGCTTAGTGCGATCTCTTCTGCTTATGTTTCAGAGTCGTCGCTACAAAAAAAAATCCTGTTTCATCACACGATATTAGTCACATGCTGAAAATTGCCGATGTTACACCACAACTCTCATATCAAAAACAGAAAAGTATTGATGAAAATCAATGCGCTGAGCGACACGAAAAAGAGAATTAGTGCACGAGCTAAACGTGATTTAAAATCGGTTTTTGGAATAACATAGAGATCTCTAATACAACAATATACCCCAAAAAAACAATCGAAGTCGATTATTCCAAAATTTCACCACAGCAGATGCGACCGCCGGCATTCCCTGTAGGTTGCGTAACAAAATCATCGGGATGTTCATGGATGATAACCGATTTTCCAATAATATTTTTGGTGTCATCACCGCAGCCAAGGCACCACTGGTCTGTCTGAAATGTGAAATTCACATTGCCGTCAGTATCGGCAATAAAATTACCGATATCTCCTTTATGATACGGAGGTTTGCCCCATTTACCGTGCGCTTCAGATGTAGGATTCCAATGTCCACCGGCTGATATACCATCGTTTGCTGAGCAGTTGGCAAATTCGTGCAGATGGATGGCGTGCTCGCCGGGCGTAAAGCCTGAGCCTTTTAATTGCATATACACCACGCCCTCTTTTTCGGTAAATGTAACGGTTCCCGTAGCACCTGAATTGCTTTTCGATTCTAATTTTATCACGATTTTTCGCTCATGATTGCCCTCGGATCTTGTCTCTGTTTGTGTGACATTGGTATCCGAGGAGCTTTTTTTATTGCTGTTACACGCCACCACAAGGGCAGCTACAGTAAGCATTACGATAATCTTTCTGTTCATTGTGTTATAGTTTTTTAATTAAACGCTGATTTGATTTCTCACATAAAGGGCAGTTTCATTTTTTTTGAAATGGTGTTATATTTGCAACCTATTTGTCATTTACCATACGGAATAGGATGTTTTATTGACTTCTTTCCATGAGCTTACGGGTGATATATGTTGCCCAGCTTCGTGGTACAAAACGTACCGATTCGGCAATAATCTTATTACGCCACCCATGTATAACAAACGGTTTACCACGCATCATGGCGTGATACCCTGCTACAGCAACCTGATGTGCGTCAGACAACGGTTTTCCATTCACCATTTTGCTGATTTTAAAGTTCGAGTCCTCCATAAAATCGGTGCGTGTTGGTCCAGGACACAATGCTGTAACCGAAACCCCACGATTTTTCACTTCGTTGCGAATAGCTTCTGAAAAATGAAGTACATAAGCCTTACTGGCAAAATAAACCGCCATCATCGGACCGGGCTGAAAAGCCGCCGTAGAAGCCACATTCAAAATTCGTCCTCGATTCCTTTTCAGCATTTGAGGCAAAAAAAGATGACACAGGTGTGTAAGTGCCATTATGTTTAGCTCAATCATTTGTCGAAAACGTCCCCAATCTCCTGACTCGAAATAGCCATACTCGCCAAAACCGGCATTATTTATTAAATAATCGATTTCGATATTCTTATCTTCTACTTGTTTGAAAATATCGTACGTGGCATTTTTCTCAGTCAAATCCTTTACAATAATATGTACATCTACGCCATATTGGTTTTCCAACATTGTTTTTATGCTGTTTAGGGCATCCTCACTACGAGCCACTAAAACAAGATTCATATTCTTTGCGGCCATTATGACAGCTATTTGCAGCCCAACACCTCTGGACGCGCCTGTGATAAGTGCTGTTGGTTTCATAACAATATAACTTTTTTTAATAACCATTTCATTCAACCTTTTGTTCGCGACCATGTCTATTATTTCAAAATTATATATTATTATGAAAAAGATTTTTTTAGCGTGCGGAATGGCACTATTGATGAGTATAGGATTATTTGCACAAAACAATCAACAAAATGCAGAGGAGGACTATTACAGATTTAATGTGGACAAAAAAGTAGAGCACATGGCAGAAAAGCTCGACCTAAATGCCACACAAAAAGAAGAATTGCGTGATTACTTTATGACGATTGCCCGAGAACACGACCAATGGTATATAAACAATCCTCACAAACGTGAAATGATTCAGAAAAAACGTGAATGGGTGGAGAAAAAACGTAAATGGAATCGCTCAAAATGTATCGCACACGAAAAGAAAATGCAAAAAATATTAGGAATCAAAAAATACAAAATGTATCAAGAGCTTGAGAAAGCGAATAAAAAAGCAATTAAAAAACAACAGAAAATAGAGAAAAAACGGCGTAAAGAGATGCACAAGCGACGCAAAAAACGAATGTATCCATAAATTGAATTATAATACAGATATTTAGAAAAAGACGCGGCTAAGTGTTAAATAATGTGGCTTTTTTAGTGCTGTTCCATAAATGCATATAAATTATTGAAAAATAAATGATTGTAAGCATTATCCCCCCCCTTTTTTTTAAAAAAAAAGACCAGGTGGTATTAAGTTATCGAGCAGCTCTTTATAAGGGTTTGGTAATTTTTATCGGACAGCAATATCTTTATTATTTACCCATAGAAAATCACATAGAAGAAAATAATTAGTCGCTCCTTTAGAACACCCTATATGTGTTGAACCACAATAAAATACCCGTTATTTTTGTTGTGTGTGTTTGTCGTTTTTCGTATCTTTACAGAATAAAACCTTGCAAATTATGATAGGAAAATTACCCGAAAAAGAACAATGAGACTTGTTCCGTCCGATGTTGAAAGACTTCATCAACATGAAGCATGAGTTAGTTCTATTGGCAGAAAAAAATGATTGGAGCTATTTTGAAGAAGAATTTTCGTGCTTCTATTCAGAGAGAGGAGCACCGAGTGTTCCTATTCGCATGATGGTCGGACGCTTGATATTGAGGTGTTTTTAAAACCCTGGTGATGAATGTATTCCTGAGGTTTGGGCTCGCGATGTTTTTCTTTCGGTTTTTCTAGTATTAAAAAGAAATGACTATCTTTGAGGCAAATTTCATTGTTTAGAACTTAATTAATGTTCAGCCTCAAAGATATCATTTTCTACCTGCTCTTCTTATGTGTCGGAGCAAATTTTACTTTTGCCGCTTCGGATCAGATCACTTTTTCTCATATATCGATTAAGGAAGGACTGTCGCAAAGTACAGTGTTCTCGATAGACCAAGACAAGCGAGGCAACATGTGGTTTGCCACATACGACGGAGTAAACAAATATGACGGCTATGCCTTTACTGTATACCGACATGATGAATCGAATCCCAACAGCATACCAAACGATATCTCAAGAATAGTCAAAGCAGACAGTCGGGGACGTATATGGATAGGAACACGCGACGGTTTATCATGTTATGACGAAGAAAAAGATCAATTTAAGAACTTCTTTTATCAGAAAAAGAGCGGACACATTTCCGTCAACGCCATTGCTGAAATCACTCCCGACCAACTGCTTATCAACACTTCCGAAGGGCTTACTCTTTTCGATGTAAAATCATCTGTATTCACCTCAACCCCACTTAACCGACAGATGCGTGAATTATCTGTTTCCACCTTGTACAGATCGGGAAACCTAATTTATATCGGAACCTTCAATAAAGGACTTTTCTGCTATTCCGTGTCGGAACGCACTCTTCAGAAAGTAACCCCCGAACTCGACGAAAAACAGATTCAAGCTGTACTACAGCAATCTCCTACACAAGTATGGGTTGCCACCGAAGGGCATGGACTTTTTCTTATCAATCCAAAAACAAAAAAGACTAAAAATTATCTCCATTCCTCATCCGATTCAAAAAGTATTAGTTCGAACTATATCCGCTCTCTGGCTCTTGACGGACAAAATCGACTCTGGATAGGTACACTGAATGATTTGAATATTTTTCAAGAAGAAACCGATTCGTTTATATCCTACGGTAGTAACCCGACGGAAAATGGAAGCCTGTCGCAACGTTCTGTACGTAGCATATTCATGGATTCGCAAGGCGGCATGTGGCTGGGTACTTATTTCGGTGGTCTGAACTACTATCACCCTATTAAGAATCGCTTTAAAAATATACGTCACATACCCTATAAAAATTCGCTTAGCGATAATGTGGTGAGCTGCATCGTAGAAGACAAGGATAAGAATCTCTGGATCGGCACAAACGATGGAGGATTAAACCTATACAACACAACTAACGGGCAATTCACACATTACACCCTGCAAGAAAGCGAACGAGAAAGAGGCATGGTTTCCAACAATATCAAGGCTGTTTATCTGGATGAACCTGGCGGATTAGTATACATAGGAACACATGCCGGAGGATTGAATATTCTTCATCGCTACACCGGTAAGATAGAACACTTTGACCCAAAAAACAGTGAACTGATAAATGAAAATATATATGCCATTCTTCCCGATGAAGAAGGCGGATTTTGGCTCGGAACATTAGGCGCGCTTGTGCGATTCGAACCACGCAAAAAATCTTTCAAAACCGTTGAAAAAGAGAAAAACGGAACTTTGTTTACTGCCAAACGGATAACCACACTGTTCCGCGATTCAAAAAAACGTTTGTGGATTGGAGGAGAGGAAGGAATTTCAGTCTATACTCAACACAAGGGCGAATTGCAAAGAGAATTAATCTTCCCAAAATCATCCATTACTGAAGCTTTTGTGAATTGCATTTATGAATCTTCCAACGGTGTCTTTTGGATTGGTACACGGGAAGGAGTTTATTGTTTCAATGAGAAAAATAAGAAGATCAACCGCTACACAACTGCAAGAGGATTGCCCAACAATGTCGTATACGGTGTCTTAGAAGATTCTTCGGGACAGATATGGTTAAGTACGAACCGGGGAATTGCTTGTTTTCATCCGGAGACGGAAAAATTTCGCAACTTTACCGAATCGGACGGACTTCAAAGCAATCAGTTTACCTCTTCTTGTTGCCGTACTTCCACGGGACAGATGTATTTCGGAGGTATTGAAGGCATTACAACTTTCCGCCCGGAGTTGCTGTTCGATAATCCTTATGCACCTCCGGTAGTCATTACACGATTACAGTTGTTCAACAAAACTGTTCGTCCCGATGACGAAACCGGCATCCTGACCAAAAACATCAGCGAAACGAAACGTATCACCTTGAAATCATCGCAAACGGCTTTTTCACTCGAGTTCGTCGTATCCAATTATATCTCCGGACAACACAATACGTTTGCCTACCAATTGGAAGGATATGATAAAGAATGGTATTACCTGACAGATAAACGTACGGTATCATACTCTAACCTGCGGCAAGGCACGTATCACTTCCATGTAAAAGCTGCCAATAGCGACGGCAAATGGAATACAACACCCACTACTTTGGAAATTATTGTTCTTCCGGTATGGTATAAGACGTGGTTGGCTCTCCTGTTATTTCTCATTGCTTTCATAGCTTTTCTCACATTCGTTTTCCGCTTTTTCTGGATGCGCAAGAGTATGGCCGCAGAGTTGGAAATGGAACGGAGAGACAAGGAACAGCAAGAGGAAATTAATCAAATGAAGATGCGATTCTTTATCAATATTTCTCACGAATTACGTACGCCGCTAACCTTGATTCTGGCTCCGTTACAGGAGATTATTAATAGAGTCAGCGACCGGTGGACACGCAACCAACTCGAATATATCGGGCGGAATGCAAACCGTCTGCTTCATCTGGTGAATCAGTTGATGGACTACCGCCGCGCTGAGCTGGGTGTATTCGAACTCAAAGTGAAAAAAGGGAATGCTCACCGCCTCATTTCCGAAAATTTCCGGTATTACGACAAATTGGCTCGCCATAAGAATATTGCGTACTCACTACATTCTGAACTGGAAGAGAAAGAGATGTTTTTCGACCCGAATTACCTGGAACTGATACTGAACAATCTTTTGTCCAACGCTTTTAAATATACAGGAAATGGACAGAGCATCACCGTCACCCTGAAAGAAGACAAAGGATGGTTGTTGATCCAAGTCTGCGATACGGGAATCGGTATCCCCATCAACAAGCAAGGAAAAATATTCGAACGTTTTTATCAGGTGGAAAGCGAGTATGTTGGCAGTGGCATCGGTTTGTCCCTGGTACAACGTCTGGTAGAATTACACCACGGACGTATCGAACTGGAAAGTGAAGAAGGCAAAGGAAGCTGTTTTTCCGTGCGCCTGCCGCAATCGATAGCAGTATATGCCGTATCGGAATTGGCCGACGAAGAGAATCCGGAAGAAGAGCAGGTATACTCCACCAATTCAAAAGAAATGTACTTCATTGACACAGAAACGGAAATAACCGAAGCGGTGGAATCATGCGATAAAAAGCGGGGAACCATCCTCATCGTAGAAGATAATCAGGAAATCAGGCATTACCTGACGAGCGGACTTGCGGAGCTGTTCAACACTTTGGAAGCCGAGAATGGTGAAAAGGCACTGGAGATTCTAAAAGAAAACGAAGCGGATGTGATTGTGACCGACGTGATGATGCCTGTAATGGATGGAATCAAGCTGTGCAAGAACGTGAAACAAAATATTCGTACCTGCCACATACCGGTAATTATCCTCTCTGCCAAAACCGATATAAAGCACCAAATGGAAGGATTGCAGGTAGGAGCCGACGACTATATTCCTAAACCCTTCTCGCTCTCTGTACTGAAAACTAAGATACAGAATATGATGCGCACACGTCACCGAATGATCGAACGATATTCCAAATCTCTCGAAGTAGAACCGGAAAAAATCACTTTCAACGCGATGGATGAAGCGCTGCTAAAACGTGCCGTGTCTATCGTGGAGAAAAACATGGACAACGCCTCTTTTTCAACCGACGAGTTTGCCCGCGAAATGAACATGAGTCGCTCCAACCTTCACCTGAAGATGAAAGCCATCACAGGCGAATCGACTATCGATTTCATCCGCAAAATACGGTTCAATGAAGCGACAAAGTTACTCAAAGACGGCCGATATACGGTAGCTGAAGTCAGTACAATGGTAGGTTTCAATACTCCCTCTTATTTCGCCACCAGCTTCAAGAAATATTTCGGATACTTGCCTACCGAATATATCCGTAAGCTACGGGAAAGCAACTGAAAAAGTATTTAATACTGCATTAAAAGTTTCAGTCTCAATATTAAACTATATAGTCGCTCCTTTAGAACACCCTATATGTATTGAACCACAATAAAATACCCGTTATTTTTGTTGTGTGTGTTTGTCGTTTTTCGTAGAAGCGACTAATTATTATTGTTGTCCGCAAAAACTATAAAATTGTATAACCAGATTGTCTCAATCTCAGATTTGATACGATTGAAACTCTTTTTTCAGGAAACCATCCTTGTGTCAATCAAAAAGAGAGGGGGACGGAGGTCTTTCCTTGGCTGCTTAAAGTACTTTTGCCCGATCTTTTTCCGGGTGGTCTTCAAAGAAGGTGCAGCAATTCACGTAATACATCAGCATTATTCTGACCATAGTAGCCATGGCCGGAGAAGTTCCATGTGCGTCTGATTTTCTTTTGCAGTGTCATGATTCGCAGATTGGCGATAAATGTTACCGAAATCTGAATCTTGATGGCATTGGTATTTTCGGCTGCTCGGTAAAATGTGTATTTTTATTCATCGTTACGTCGTTTTTTTATTTTCAAGGTGAAGTAACGAAAGGGCTGAATTCCATACGAGGAAATCAAGCCTAATTTTTGCTGGCGAAAAAAGTTTTAGCGGACACCAATAAAATAGAAATTTCTTTATTTTTGCGCTTGATTGAATGAACTATCGTTTTGGAAGAGTGTTATATAGGCTAATGAATTAAAAAAAATATTTTTCCGAAACAAACAATCTGTTGATTTGTAGATATATAGTTATGAGAAAACCTCGTGTCGCGTTGTTTTTGGGAATATTGTGCATTTCGCTATTTCCCGTCCTGATTCGTTTGCAATTGAGTTCGGGATTGATTGCCGCGTTTTATCGCATGGCGATTGCTGCATTGTTTTTATTGCCGTATGCCATCATAAAAAAGAAATTTCGTTTCTCGTCTCCGCAGATGTGGCTTCCGGCGGTTGGCTGCGGCATTTTGTTCGCATGCGATATTTCAGTGTGGAATATATCCATTCAAGAATCGAGCGCCACACAAGCTACACTTCTTACAAACCTTTCTCCCGTGTGGGTTGGCATTATTTCTTTTCTGTTTCTCACAAACAAGCCGCGGCGTTCGTTTTGGATAGGCTCCGTAATCGCGATGACAGGAATCGTGGTTTTTATGGGATTGAGCACATTCAAAGGATTGTCCTTCGACCGCGCATTTATATTCGGTTTGTTATCCGGATTGTTCTACGCGATGTATATTTTGCTCAGCAAAAAAGTATTGGAAACAGAAGAAGTTATTTCGTTCGTGACAGTAAGCACTGTGAGCAGCACACTCTTTTTGCTATTGGTCAATCTTTTTTTCAATCAGCAATTCATCGGCTATGACACTAGTGCGTGGCTCACCTTTTGGGTGCAGGGCATTGTGTGCCAACTTATGGCGTGGCTTCTTATTAGCTATGCCACACAGCGCATGCGTGCGACCCGTGTTTCGCTGGCATTGCTCAGCCAGGTCGTGTTTGCGGGATTGCTTGCGTGGCTGTGGATTGGGGAAGCGGTCACGTTGCAAAAAATTGCCGGTGGCGTGTTAATATTACTAGGGATCGCCGCAACATTTTATGAACCGGCAACGAAGAAGATAGAAAATAATTAGGAATTTTCAAACCCTCTATGTTCGATTTTTACCCTGCTTTTTCCGATAAAGCAGGAATGCCACAATCATGGCTAAAAGTGAACCTAATGCATCGGCAATAAAATCGCCCCACTCAGCACTACGTGAAGCAAAAAAATATTTTTGCATCAACTCGATCACGCCACCATACAAAACAGGAATAACAAAACCAAAAACAATCCATGGGAACCATTTGGGTTTTCCGTTGCGAAGTTGATAATAATCAAAAAAACAAACTGCCGAAAGCACAAAAAACATTCCAAAATGGGCAATCTTATCCCATTGAACTCCTTCCGGCATACGAGGAACATTATCTGCCGTGAGGATGCAGGTGCCAACAAAAATTATGAATCCGACGAGGATGGGAAGAACAATATAACGTAATGAATGCCGCATAGCTTGTTAAACTCTAAAACAGGGGCAAAGATAAAGCATTATTCTCCATTTTCTGCTAAATTTACAAACATATAACAAAAAGGCAACCCTTTTTTCACAAAAAATTGCTTACTTTGCGAAGAATTTGTGTATGCTCTTTCATTACGGCTTATACATTTTACAAAATAAAATATAATCGAAATCAGAACAATGAACTTTTTGAAAAAAACGCTCGCATTGAGTCTTATTCTCTTTTTCGCTTTACAACTTGTGGCACAACAAGTGCCAACAAACAGAAATGAACACTACTTTGACATCAATAAAAATATGGATATTTTCAATTCCGTGATGCGAGAATTGGATCTATTTTATGTTGATAGTATTAAAGTGAACAGCATGATGCAAAACACCATTGTAAACATGTTGACGCGACTTGACCCATACACAGAGTATTACTCAGAAGAGAATATGAATGAACTTCGTTTTCTCACCACGGGCGAATATGCAGGTATTGGAGCAATCATATCTTACAATAACGGGAAAGTAATTATCAATCAGCCATACAGAGGGCTTCCGGCAGACAAAGCAGGATTGAAAGCAGGTGATATTTTCATAGAAATAGATGGTGAAGACGTGAGCAAGGCAAATGTAAAAGAAGTGAGCGATAAACTAAAAGGCACTCCGGGAACGACACTGCAACTAACGATCGAGCGTCCCGGTGAAAAAAAACACCGTAAACTGTCCATTGTACGCGAAAAAATAGAAATTCCTCCTATTGCCTACTCCACCGTTATGGACAAAGATATAGGATATTTACATTTCGGTGGCTTTACAGAGAAAAGTGCCGATCAAATGAAAGAGACACTTAATGAACTGAAAAACAGTGGTGCTAAATCGTTCATCATAGATTTGCGAGGCAACGGTGGTGGTATATTGGAAGAAGCCGTTAAGATTGTCAACTTTTTTGTTCCTAAGGGAAAAGAGATTGTTTCAACCAAAGGAAAAGTAAAAAAATGGGACCGTGTGTATCGCACACAAAATCAGCCATTAGATGAACTTAGTCCAATTGTAGTTCTAGTGGACACCGGCTCAGCATCAGCGTCCGAAATTGTGGCAGGTGCACTGCAAGATATGGATCGGGCCGTTATTGTTGGCAATCGCTCGTTTGGAAAGGGTTTGGTGCAAATGACACGACAGTTGCCATACGGCGGCAGTATCAAACTGACCACAGCAAAATACTATATTCCAAGTGGACGCTGTATTCAAGCGCTTGACTATTCACATCGCAATCCTGATGGCAGCGTCGCGCGTGTTCCCGACAGCCTGACACAAGTTTTCTACACCCATAACGGGCGTGAAGTTCGAGACGGCGGCGGTATAACTCCTGACATTACCATCGAACATCAACGTCCGGCAAACATCGTATTTTATCTTGCGGCAGAAAATATAATTTTTGATTTTGTAACCGAATGGGTGCAAAAGCATCCCAAAATTGCTCCGCCGGAGACCTTCTCACTTTCAGATGTGGACTACAATGAATTTAAGGCTTTTGTAAAAGCCAAAAATTTCACATACGACAGAATGAGTGCCCGCACCCTTCAAACTCTCCAAAACATTATGGAATTTGAAGGTTACAAAAAGGCGGCCGAAGAAGAGTTCAAAGCTTTGGAAGAAAAACTGCGTCCAAATCCGGAGAGAGATTTAGAACTATTTCGCGAAGACATCAAAAGCTTTATTGAGTCGGAAATTATTCAGCGATATTATTACAAAGAGGGCGTGCTTATCTATGAATTACGAAACGACAAAGCACTGCAAAAAGCCAAAGAACTGATAAAAAATCCAGCACTCTACCAACAAACGCTACAACCCTCAGAGAAAAAAGCACCAAAAACAGTGGTTGACAATAAAACATAAGCAAATGGGGAATAAAATGAAAAAGAGAGTGCTCTTAACACTTTTCATATCAATCTTTTTTACCTCCTTGGCGCAAAAACGGAAGGTTTCCCTGCTTTTTGCGGGTGACGCCATGCAACACACACCACAAATAACTGCCGCAAAATCGAATGACGGATTCAATTACGATACCTGTTTTTATCTCATCAAAGAGAGACTTTTGGCAGCTGATTTGGCTTTTGTGAATTTCGAAACCACACTCGCAGGAAAACCTTACACAGGCTATCCCACTTTTTCTGCTCCGGACGAATTTGCTTTGGCATTAAAAAACACCGGATTCGATGTTTTTTTCTTAGCCAACAATCACACGGTCGATAAAGGCAAAAAGGGACTGGAGCGCACCATTGATGTGCTTGATGTCATGGGAATAAAACATACGGGAACTTTTAAAAACGCCATGGAAAGAGATTTATATTATCCGTTGATTATAATTAAAAATGGTATACGAATCGCTCTGCTAAATTATACGTACGGAACAAATGGATTGCCCGTTCATACGCCCAATATCGTAAATCTTATCGATACTGTAGAAATTAAAAAAGATTTGAAATGGACTTCTTTGTACAAGCCCGACATTGTTGTGGCCAATCTGCATTGGGGAAACGAATATGTAACCTCACCTCACCGCCAACAAATTGAATTGGCACAATGGCTCACAAAAAACGGTGTGCGAATAGTTATAGGACACCATCCGCACGTTGTGCAACCATTGTCTATTGAACTAGAGAGCGATAAAATTCAACACGTTATTTTTTATTCACTGGGGAATTTCATTTCCAATCAACGTAAAATAAATACAGACGGAGGAGCAATAGCGGAAATTGTGATTAGCAAAGATGAAGACAGCTCCAATATTACAATAGAATCCTGCAATTATTGGCTCGTGTGGGTTGATAAATATTATGCCAACGGAAAAAACAATTATCGGCTTATACCCTCATGGTTGAACAGTTACGAAAATATTAGAGATTTTGGTAGCGAAAATAGAAACAGAATGGATATCTTTGTGAAAAACGCAACGAAAATTATAGAACGAAAATTATAGCACTCTTTCAATATGCCGATACTCGATTTTAGCATACGTGCATTAATTGCCATTGTGGCTGGAGGGGCCATTGGATTGGAGCGCGAAATAAACAATAAAAGCGCAGGCTTGCGCACCAATGCTTTGGTGGCTGTGAGTGCAGCCATTTTTGTGCTTATAAATCTTCACGTGACAAAACACATGGGAGATCCATCACGCATTATTGGTCAGATTGTTACAGGAATTGGTTTTTTAGGCGCCGGAGTAATTATGCATCGTGGCATCAATGTGCAAGGACTGACAACTGCTGCAACAATATGGTGTAGTGCTGCCGTGGGATGTCTTTCCGGATTGGGAATGTTTATCGAAACGGCCATTTCGGTTGTTCTAATTGTAACGGTCAACGCCTCATTTAAAAAAACCGATGCTTGGTTTCCACGAAATAAAACGGATGCAACCATCCGTGAATCTGAAAACGACCAATCTTTCAACCAAAAAGAAGACTAGCAAAGCGGATATATTTATTTTGAATGAGAATTGGCATTCATAGCAAAATGCATAAGTGTTAATTGTGAACAGCCATCTGTTTTTGCTTAAGCCGGTGGGCTAAAAGGACAGTGTTCTTCAAATAATCATACTCTAATTCAAAACACTCGGAAAAGATGTTTGCATCAATATTGTCTTCAATTTGAGATGCCGTCCAAAGTTTGCCATTAGAAAGTTGAAGTTTATTGAAAACAGTTTCATTCTCAATTACCGACACATATAGAAATATGAGACGTTTAGTTGCTTCGTTCTCAAAAATATATTTCAACAAAAATCGCAAAGGTATTTCGTCTGTTCCACACTCGCGCTTTACAGCATTGTGTACGGCTTCATCAATCTCATGATTAAACTGCATATATTTTTCAAACGGATAATCTAATAGTCCCGGATTTAAAAGACGACTATCACTTCGCTTTTTTAGATAGATTTTACCTTTGTAAACCAATGCCACCCGAACAACCGGATGCATTAGCTTATTTTTCATATCCTTTGATACGGATTTGGCAATTCGCCCCATGACATCGCCTTTTTCAGTAACTACGGGCAACCACTCTTCCTTAAATAATTTTTTGCCAAGAAGATGCAGGCGTATGGTTTCTATTAAAATTATTAACCCCAAAATGCTGGTTACTAATATTTTGAACATCAATAAATCAGGAGCAAAATCTTTCGAAAGGTTGAATGTGTAATAGGCTAGCATAAGTAACAGATGAAAAGAAAGCCCATATTGTGTTTGAACAGCGACTCGAAAAGACTCCGATAAATAGTTTTTGATATAAGCGGTACGAGTGCGTGCTAAAAAATAGATAATCTTTGTACGCGACAAACGCATAACCATCAATAGCAACACAAAGATTGTATCGACAAAAACAAAAACTTTAAAATTATCAAGTTCGGGAGAAAATAGATAAAATGCCAACAACGTGAGTGCAAAAGTGATAGTGGAAACACCATAAATTAATCGGCTGTAACGCTTGACAACAAAAAAACCCAACAATGAGAGCATTAAACCCACAAAAAGCGCCATTCCTGTATTGTTTTCATGCTGTATGAGTGCGAAAAATAACAAAGGAAGTAAACCAAATGAAGGATTCTTCAATGCCTTATTTAATCGGGAACACGTTTCCATAAAATCTATCCATAGTTTTACACACAGTTTTTTTACAGAAATCAGGCTTAGGATATCTCCCTGCCGACACATATCCATTGTAAAGAAGAGTTTTTATCTGCGTTGACAGGATTCAGGTCTCCGTTAATTAACTGTGTTTATATAACAATTATAAAAGCTTTTTGTTTTTTTCATCAGAAAGAGAAGCGATGAAACAGAACGATAAAATCAGAGCATAAAATATCATTTAAAACTTTTTCTACATATAAAATATATATGCCCTTTTACGGCTCTATGTGGTTTTGTAAAAAAAATCATGTACATTTGCATATGTTTTAAACAAATAAAAGAATTCAAAAGATGATAAACTTTGTAGAAGAACTCCGTTGGCGCGGTATGATTCAGAATATTATGCCCGGGACAGAAGAGTTTTTATTGAAACAACGAACGTCGGGATACCTGGGGATTGATCCCACGGCAGATTCGCTGCATATCGGACACCTTGTAGGCGTGATGATGCTACGCCATCTTCAGCGTGCCGGACATACTCCCATCGCCGTTATTGGTGGCGCAACGGGAATGATTGGCGACCCGTCTATGAAATCAACCGAACGAAAACTGTTGGATGAGGAGACACTTCTCCATAATCAATCAGCCATACAAAAGCAGTTGGAAAAATTTTTGGATTTTGAGAGCGACATCCCTAACAAAGCTATATTGACAAACAATTACGATTGGATGAAAGATTATAGTTTTCTATCGTTCATTCGCAATATCGGAAAGCATATCACTGTAAACTATATGATGGCAAAAGATTCCGTTAAAAAACGGCTGAGTGGCGAAACAGGTGAAGGCATGTCGTTTACAGAATTTTCTTATCAGTTGTTGCAAGCATACGATTTCCTTTATCTTTATCGAGAAAAAGGATGCCGCTTGCAAATGGGAGGTTCCGACCAATGGGGAAATATAACAACCGGAACAGAATTGATTCGTCGTAAAGAGGGAGACGAAGCGTTTGGCATCACCTGTCCGCTTATAACAAAAGCAGATGGCGGAAAATTTGGAAAGACCGAATCAGGCAATGTGTGGCTTGATGCTCGCTACACTTCACCCTACCAATTTTATCAATTTTGGCTGAATGTGAGTGACACAGATGCCGAAAAATATATCAAAATATTTACCTCTCTTCCCAAAGAAGAAATAGAAGACTTGATTGTTTTGCAACAACAGAACCCGCATCTTCGTCCATTGCAAAAAAGGTTGGCAGAAGAGATTACCGTAATGGTACATTCACGTAACGATTACGATACGGCAATGAAAGCGTCGGAAATATTGTTTGGGAAAGCCACGTCGGACACACTACGGTCGATTGACGAAACAACTTTCCTTCAAATATTTGAAGGAGTTCCTCAATTTAATATTTCTAAAGCGAAACTCGCAGGTGGCGTTAAAGCCGTTGATTTACTCACAGAAGAGGCTGCCGTTTTTCCATCGAAAGGCGAAATGCGCAAAACCACACAAGCCGGTGGCGTGATGATTAATAAGGAGCGATTGGCAGCATTTGATGAACAGATAGACGAAAACTACCTCATAGGTGGAAAATATATTTTGGCACAGCGTGGCAAAAAAAACTATTTCCTATTAGTAGTGCAGTAATATTCAGGTATATCGTTTTTGTGGAAAAATCAACTCCAAAGCACGTTCTGATTGTTTTTAACACAAAAGTTGACAAGAAACAAAAAAAGAACATAAATATTTGGAACATTCTAATTATTATTATACTTTTGTAGCGCTTTTCACGAAGCATTCATAAGGATTGTCCCATGGTGTAATGGTAGCACTCCTGGTTTTGGTTCAGTCAGTCTAGGTTCGAATCCTGGTGGGACAACAACAATTGCCTCAGAGCTATATAAATAGCCTGAGGTTTTTTGTTTAATAAAAAAGGATTGGATTATATATTCGTTCCGGATAAATTTTTAAGGGGTGACCAGATAAAGGCTTATAAAGTTTTCTGTCAGTTTGTAAAGGATTGCGATAATCTGAAAAATAAAACCGAAAAAGTCGGAACTTTTTCGGTTTTTATCGTTTATGGTACTGCCAATGCCTTTTTCTACTTCATTAATTTTCTCACAACACGCTCGTCACCATCATTTGGTGCAGGCTCAATGCCAAGAAGTCTGCAAATTAGAAGATAGAGATTCACGTTTTCGACCGCAGTTACTCGTCGCTTCTTGTTGAACGAATGTCCTGACAAATAAAAGATTGCGCGCATTTCGGGAGCGAGATTATCAAATCCATGTCCTCCTTTCATTTTAGAGAACGAAAACGCTCGAAATTGTATTTGCACACCCATCCGTGGAAGCACCACCAATTCGCCAATACTCGGGTGAGCACCATATTTATATTTGGCGGGCACTTCGGACTTGCGCCATACCTGTAATCCGGGAATGGTTTTGAGAATGCGATATGCTTCGTCTACATATCCCGGATTGGGATACAACATGGTTGGTGTGCCATCAACAACAAAACGAAAACTGTCTAGTGGCAAATATTTTGTTAAGTCGATTGTTTTCTCAGGCTTGTAAGCCGCCATTCCATGATCGGAAACGAGGATGAAATCAATTTTATCGGCAATGGGCAATTGGTTCATTTTGTATAGAAAACGCCCCAGCACACTATCTACATGCTGCACCATATCACGAGTTTCATTGCTTTCCGGTCCATAATAATGCCCCGTATGATCGGGTTCGTCAAGATACCACATAATCAATCGCGGGCGCTCTTTCTCCGGAAGAGAGAGCCATGCCAATACGGAATCGGCACGTTGGTCATAGGTAACCGATTTGGTGTATTTTTTCCATCGCGAAGGTTGTCTTCCATCAATGGGTGTTTCGCTGCCTACCCAGAAAAATGATGCCGCGCGCACTCCTTGTCGCTCCGCGGTGTTCCATATGGGTTCGCCTCTATAAAAAGAAGGATTCTCCACTGCTTCACGGCTCGAAATACGATAGATGTCACCTTGTGGATTGATGAAGGTATTATGAACCAATCCGTGCTGATCAGGATGCAATCCGGTAGCCATCGCGTAATGGTTGGGAAATGTAAGACTCGGGAAACAGGGAATCAGTTCGGAACGAATGCCCTCTTTTGCCAACGAGTCGAGCGTTGGCGTGTGATATATCTCCGGATAATCAGCACGAAAACCGTCCATCGAAAGCACCACCACGTAGTTGTCAGAGATAGATTGCTTTGTTCGCGAGATATTTTGCGTTTTGCAACTCGCAAAAATAAGCACGTATAACAGGATGTAACTAAGTTTTTTCATAAGACAAAGATAAGCAAAAAAAGAGATTCCCATACTCACTTTCATCTTTTTGTGATAATCCGGACATTTTTAGAAACCTTTGCACGACGCCCCCTCTCTCAAGGATCAGTGAATATCCTGTTTTTTCAAGAGAGAAAGAGATAAAACCAAAGAAGTATCAATAGAAAAAAGTTGTTTTTCACTTGGATATTTAGTTTATAATCAGTATATTTACATAGTGAAACGATGTAAAAACAAACATAAGCCAATGAACTTCTCCACGCCATTTATGGAGCGCGATACCCGCTCCTCAAAATTCTACGCTCAAATAAATCTTTTGATTGATTGGACAAAAATAGAAACCCTCATCAACCGTTATTACACCAAAGGAAACACCCTGAAAGGAGAAAAGGCCTACGGCGGACTGCTGTTGTTCAAAATGTTGTTGATAGAGATTTGGAATGGCCTGTCGGATGTGCAAACCGAAGATCTTCTGAACGATTCTATTTCGGCAATGCGTTTTTGCGCTTTGGATTTGGAAGACACTGTTCCCGATCACAGTACTTTAAGCCGTTTTCGTACGGCACTGACCAAGGCCGGGGCGATGGTTCAATTACCGGCCGCCATCAACAAAGAATTGCAAACCCACGGCTTGTTGGTAAAAAACGGCGTCAAGGTCGACGCGAGCCTCACCTCCACAGCGTTGAAACCAAAAGGAAAGCGCGTTATCAGATTGCCGAAGATCGCAAGGAAGATGAGGTCTCGAAGCAGGAACAAGACAAACAAAGCGAGTCGTTGAAGAAAATTCAAGGCAAGGGTGTCGATTCACAAGCCCGATGGTTGAAAAAAGGCGGCAAAAGTATTTTCGGATACAAACGTCACGACGGAGTGGACGAAAACGGAATGATTTTGGGCGTACACACCACCACAGCCAATGAGCACGACAGTAAAGGGTTAAAGCCGGTGCTTGAAAAGATTCCCCGCTGTTTTTACGAAAAAGGGGTGAGCGCGGACAAAGGATATAAAGTTCCGCGTAACGATCAATTGCTTAAAGAGAGGAACATTAAAAACAGGATACAACACAAGGCTCACCGTAATCACCCGTTGACACATTGGCAAAAGGTGTTCAACAAATTGGTGAGTAAAACGCGTTATGTGGCAGGCGCACTTTTGGCGGCATGAAGCGTTGGTTCGGTGCGGGAGTAGCGCGATACAGAGGCATTGAAAAGATGCACACACAACACATTTTGGAAACTATTTGTTACAATTTAAAACGAGCTCCGGGTTTGGTATGTCAATTTGCGACAAAATGAACGAAATGAGTGAAAAAAGCATCCTTTTATTTAAAGGATAATAGTCAACAAAAAAGAGAAATTGTCAAGAAAAAGATGATTCAAGTCAGAAAATAACAGGACAAGTTTCAGCTCAAATTGAAAAAATAGCGAAAAATTTATTTGACAGATGAAAAATGGTTACTTGCAAAGGTCTCGGGGAATTATATTTTAAATGATTGCTTTTTGATTAAGATAAGATTATCAGAAATTTTATGCGTCTGGAAGTTATCCAAGTGGGAATGGGTAAGCAAATCTTAAGAGTTATATGTTTGAGACAAGTGAAATTTGATGGGAACCAGATAATTATGCATATGTTTTTAACTATGTAATTCAGCTTGTGTATCAATATAACATGAATTTTTAATTAATGCAAATTAACAAGAGGCGGTTAACATTTAACACATTATTCAAAGATATTAAAATATTATGTCTTACTTTTGCAATGAGAACTATTTATATTCATTTTAAATTATTTTTTTATGAAAAAGGTCGAATTAAAAAACAAAAAAGAACTTCTAGTGAAGGAAATGTTAGAAGAGAAAAAAGAAGCTCTAAAAAGTAAAGGTGGAAGTAGTGCTGATATCAGTCA
Source organism: Bacteroidota bacterium (assembly GCA_023418255.1). Taxonomy (GTDB): domain Bacteria; phylum Bacteroidota; class Bacteroidia; order Bacteroidales; family Dysgonomonadaceae; genus JAEZZZ01. Next base: position 10,096 of record JAEZZZ010000059.1, on the reverse strand, counting down.
CTGCTGGGCACATTGTATGGCTATTTGTCGTGTATAACAAGTACGAAAGAATACGACATTTACTAAATTTTTAAATTAGGGGGGGGAGGGATAAATCTCCCTCTATTTTTAGATTAATCACATAAAAAATATAGTTTAGCAATGATAGACTTATTATCAAACGAAGAGTATTTGAATTTTGTCCCAGAAGATGTCATATATCGCTTTAGCAAATCCTTTGATTTGCCGGAAGCAGAAATATTAGATATATTCAATGAAACTAAAAAGTTCTTGGCGCTATATAAAGTTGGCAAAATTGTTGTTACGCCAGAATTAGGTATCATTGATGAGATGTGGCATACATTTATACTGTTTATGCAACAATATGAGGAGTTCTGTGTGAAGTTTTTTGGAAAAGTCATAATTCACGTTCCTACATCAAAAAAAGAGTTTTTAGATGGCGAGGCTAAATTTGAAAACTCCAAAGAAGAGGCGATTGAAGAGATTATGCAACTTCAAGAGTATATGATGAATCTAACATATGATTATTTGGGAGAGGAGACTCTTATTAAATGGTTTAAAACTTATCCTAAGAAATATTATCCGGATGCAATATTAAAAATAAGAAAAGCTTTTTAGGGAAATGAGTGTTTTTCCAAAAAAACTGTCTAAGGGTGAGAACGTAATCATTCACCTAGGTGTTTCAAATTCTCGCTCAAATGTTTCTTTTGCAACTTTTCATACTTTTATAGTTACACCGCAAGGCAACAAAATAAGTGTTTGTGAAAAATATATTATTAGTGGGCTTCATTGTGACAACTCCACAGTTGATGCTCTAAAAGAGGGAAAGTATAGATATCCCCCTTTAGTTGTTGTATCGGATTTACTTAGTGGTAGAAACACTAGACAAAAACTAATTGAAGCGTTCACATCTTTTGGTCGAATGACGCATTTATATTTTTGCCTTGATACAACAGATTTATCTCCAGGGAAATATCAGGTTCAAACTGAGTTTTTTGAGGAAGGCATACAAATAGAAGCAAGAACAAATAAAGATGATTTCTTCCTTGTTGAAGAGCTGCAAATTAGAAAAATTTCTATTGAAAAAGATATTCTCAATTTTTCTGTTGAGAATAAATCACCCGAAAGTTGTACTTTCTCAATGTTCTTGTATAATGTTATTTCAAAAGATAAAAAAAATATCTCGAAAACGTTAGATGGATACGAAACAATCTGTTTTTCATTTCCATATAAAAAAGAACTATGTGTTATTTCTTATTCGGAGGGACAAAAGGTACACGATGTTTCAAGGATTTTAATCGGAAACAAACGATTAATAAGGAACCCTAAATTATTTTCTAAAATGAAAATGAAAAGCGGTGAAAAGAAGTTGTACATTTTTTCATCAACCGATGATTTAGCCTATATTTTGGATGATGTGTTGTCAATACAAATTTGGGAAAAAGTAGGTAATCTTGCCTATGCTATAGACTTTACAAGTGATGAACGTATTATTCTTTCAGAATTAATAGACGAAGGATTGATTCTTGAAATTTAGTGTGATAATTATATTTATGAGGGCACGCGCATATATTTTTTTTATTTTTTTCTTCCTTACCGCCAGCTGCTTTTCACAAGTAACAAAATTTCAAATCCGGGAAAGCATCAATAAAAGCAAAGCTATTGAGCATTCAACCATTGAAGTTGAAGGACGCCAATATAGTTCAGACCAGTATGGTAACTTTTCGATAAATAACTTAGGCGGTGACGCTTTGTTTACTGTCAGCAAGGATGGATATGAACCATATTCCGGAATATTAATGAATCCCCATCTTGCTGATACAACCATTACTGTTTTTTTACAAAAAAGTATTAAAGAATATCGCCTTGAAGAGGTGATGGTATCTGTCAAGAAAAAAGATGCTTTCTCTAAGGCACCTCTTGTTTCCGATTACATAAACAAAGAAGAGTTCATAGGACTTCCTTCCACCATTGAGCTTTTAGACAAAATATCCGGAATAAAGGTCAGAAAAGATGGAGAAACCGGAAGTAAACTTAATTTCTCCGTTGCAGGAATGACGGGCAAACATGTAAAGGTGTTTTTAGACGGTATTCCCATCGATGCTTTTGGCAATAGCTTTTCAATGAATTCCATTCAGATGACCAATTTATCAGGTATTGAGGTCTATAAAGGAGTACTGCCTTCATCTTTATCGGCTGATGCACTTGGAGGAGCCATTAATTTTGTGGAGAAACAAGAGCGAATGGGCAACTTGTTGAGTACGAATTATTCTGTAGGTTCATTTGGAAATCACAACTTTTATTTAAAAACGCAGCTCAATAAGAAGACTTTCTATATTGGTGGAGACTTAAATTTGGTTTATGCAAAAAACAATTATACCATTAATGCCGATGTATTAACAAAAGAGGGGGTAATGCAGAATGAAGAAGTATCTTTATTTCACAACCGATACAGAAACTACTTTTTACGCGGAAAAATTGGTTTGGCTCCCAATATGTTTTCGGATAAATTTGAGTTGATACCATATTGCAGTATGACAGACAAAGAAATACAGAGCGATGCTCTCTCGCGACAGCCATACGCGGGTGTGGAAATGAATGAAACAAATATTGGCGCGCTTCTACAATACAGAAAAAGGCTCGCGGAAAACATTAATTTCACTCTGTACAGTTTATATAGCGTGTCGCGTACGACAGCATTGGATACACTTCAACAGATTTACAACTGGCGAGGTGAAGTTATTGCACAATCACCCGGTAGGGGAGAAATTACCAACAGAGGTTTAAATGCTTTGTATAGGTTAAGAAACCTAACGCTTCAAGAGACTATGAAGTGGTATATAAATGACAGATTGTCCTTATCGGAAGCAATCTATTTTTCTACCTATAAGCGTACTTCGAAGGATAACTTTACGGAAACAACTTCGGAGTTCAGAGTCAATCCATTTCCTCAATATACCACCAAATTTATTTCAAGTGTCGAAGCCAACTACTCTCCCACAAACAATATTACAATGACCTCGGCCTTAAAACTGTTCTCTTTTTCTACAAAAGGGCATATAACTGATGATAAAGGCGAACATGTGCTTATGAAAAAAGACAATTTACATCCCGGGTATAATTTGGGAATTACCTATTTCCCTAACACATGCCTCTTACTTAAATTATCGTATGAACACGCGCTTAGAGTTCCCACTGTGGAAGAGTTGTTCGGAGACAATGTTCTGGTGACACCAAATCTTGATCTTCGTCCTGAAATGAGTGATAATGTGAACCTCTCGCTCATTTTCAAACGCTCTACGTTTAGTATAGAACCGACTTTCTTTTTTAGAAATGTGCACGATATCATCTGGCAAAAAACCGGATTAAATACTTTAACCAGCATGAACTTGTCTAACACAAGGATTATGGGGTTTGACATTCTGATGAGTATGAAACCGATAAAGTCATTAGAGCTACTTGCCAATGCGACCTATCAGGATTTGAGAAATTTGGCTACAAAGTTTGAAAGCAACAGGTATGACAATTTACGCGTGCCTAATATCCCCTATTTTTTTGGAAATATCGATTTAAGATATACCAATAAACGATGGTTGCGACATTATGCCGGGAACTTCTCCGCATGGCTGACTAACAACTACACCCACGAATTCTTTTTATTCTGGGCTAATGATGGAAAAAAATCTGAAAAGAACACTATCCCTACCCAATTTATAACAAATATAGGGTGTAGTGTAGGAGTAAAGAAACTTTCCTGTGCCTTAGAAGTAAGAAACGTTTTGGATAAAGTAGCTTTTGACAACTTCAAAAAACAAAAACCCGGAAGAGCATTTACCATTCAAATTAATTATACATTATAAAAACAACAAAAAATTAAGAAAATGAAAAAAATTACTTTTTGTATCAGATTATTCGCGCTTGTCTTTTTAAGTGCAATCATGTTCGTTTCGTGCGATAAAAAAAATGAGATAATTGAACCCACACAACCTCAATCGCGATACGCGTTTGTAGTGCATGGTGGTGCCTATCCCAATGTGACAACATACTTGCAAGGAATAGATAAAATAGAGGGTAGATTTACAATAGACAACGCCAAAGAATTTGAACGTCCCGGATTACTATGGGGAGTGAATGGCAGAGCATACTTATCTTTATTTTCCAAACCCATGTCATTAAGCAGATACGACTTTAATGAAAGTGGAGAACTTATAAAAGGCGCCGAACTTATACATCCAACGGCAATGACTGTTCCAAGTATTTGCTATATTGATGAGAATGAGGCGTACGCTGCAATATCGGGATTCGGTGGAATATACGACGTTATTCGTTTTAACCCTGTAACGATGAAACAGACAGGAATAATTTCACTGTCAAATATCAAAAAAGATGATATTAAGACCATCTTACAGATGCAAATTGTACACCGTGGAGGAAAACTTTTCATGGGTCTGGTATATGGATATCCAACCCCATTATTAGATGAAGCTTTCGTTGCCGTTATAGATCGTTCAACTCTAAAAGTTGAAAAGGTCATTTCAGATGCGAGAACTTCCAATATAATGACCGGTGGAAACACCATGGGAAGTCTTTATGCCGCAGCCAATGGAGACATTTATGTATTAGGTGAAGGCTCCGCCAGTAAGCCCAGTGGTGTCCTGAGAATCAAAAACAATGAATCAGAGTTTGATAAAACATTTTTTATTAACTTGGATGAACAAGTAGGAACAAAATGTAAAGGAATGAGTTTCGTGCGAGAAAATACTTTTGTTACGACCGGCATCATTGATCCGAAAGACCCATGGGAAATGAAAGGGCCTAACTACCATTATTATGCGGTGGATATCTCGAAGAAAGTGAGTTTAGGTAAGATTAAAAATTTGCCCACTACGTATGGAGTTTCCAATTGCGCTTTTGTTAAGAAATTCAATGATGGGTATTATCTTAATGCCGCCGAAAAGGATATTAGCACAATCTACAAACTGGATCCTTCAACACTTAATGTAGAGAAGAAAGCGGTTGTGGAGGGTAAATTAACAGGATTGGTAGAAATAGACAATTAAATTTTTTCACTCAGGGATATTTGAGGATTAGTTTTTCTCGAATATCCCTCATTTTTTATTTGCGCAAATGAGTTTAAAACGTTCACTATTACTTTCCATATTTGCTATCGTCACCATTGCTGCTTTCTCGCAGACAACGGTCTCTGGTATAGTTACCGACGAGGAGAACCAACCTTTTGAGCTGGTAAACATTATTTCTTTAAAGGGGGAGAAGGTTTTTTCGGGTACAACCTCAAATCAAGATGGACACTTCACAATTAATGTCCCCAAAAGCTCTGGTCAATTAATTTTTAAATTTATAGGTTATCAAGATTATTTAATTAACCTTGATACAATTGATTGCAACAAAATGTTGTTGGTACAAATGTCGATGGATAATATACGTCTGGACAATCTCGTTGTAACCGCACAAAAAGCGCAAGTTCAGTCGAGCAGTGGGTCAATTGTGGTCAACATTCCTTCTAAATCTATTATTAAAGAGGAATCTCTTCTAGATTTGATAACGAAACTTCCGGAGGTCGCCAGTAGGAACGGAAAAATAACTATTGGAGGTAACGGTGGGGTTATTGTTTCTATTGATGGTAGGGAATTAACATTTCCAGAGGAGGCTTTATCAAGCTATTTGTCATCAAGGAATGCCAATAATGTAGCGAGCGTAAAAATCTCAAAGAATCCTTCATCCAAATACGATGCGCAAGGAGGTGGTGGAGTTATTGAAATTATAACCAATAAGAAAAGAACCGATGAATACTATCTATTAAACGCTTCATCAAAACTGATGTTCTCAAAAGCGAACATAAACGATCTCGAGCATTTCTCATTAATTTATTCGAAAAATCCATTTGTGGAACTACGTTTAGGGGCATCTCACAAGAGACTGAACAGGGATTTTTATCAAGATATTGAAAATAGAATAATAAAAGAGGGGCATCCACTCCATTATGTTCGGTACTCCACACGAGATGTAAGAAGAAGTTTCTATAATTATAATGCCGGGATGAGTTTTATCCCCAATAAAAACTTTGAAGTAAATATCGATTATGAAGGATACTATGATAATTTTAGGGCGCGAGGAAAAAGTAAAGCCGAATATATCAATAACAAAAATGAGTCGATAAATACGATTTACACCAAAATTACAGGATTAGAACCCTACTCATTTAATTCAATTTATGGTCAAGTAAAAAAAACGTTCCAAACTGTCGGAACTTTTAATTTTGACGTTAACTATATGAATTACAAGTACAATGCCACTTCAGATATGGTTTTCTATTCAATGTTGAACGAAGAAAAATCAAAAAGCGAAACAGCTAGGCCTTTAACGGTTCAATATGGGATGTCTAAAATTGATTATTCAAAAGCTATTAGCTCCTCTCTAAGTGTAGGGATGGGGGTGAAGGCAGAATATACGGCAACGAATACCGATGTTACCGATAGCTTTACCAAAGAACATTCCGAATACGCGTATGATGAGTTCAATAAAATGGCGTACGCCTTACTTGAATGGAAAGGTGAACGTGATAACTTAGAATTAGGACTTCGTTATGAAAATTATTCAGTTACCAGAATATTTTCTGACTTTACAACTCCCGAGAATAATTCCAATGTAAAAACCCAAAAAGGAGGTCTTTTTCCAACTATTTCGTATAATCATATCTTCTCTCCAAATTATACAGTTAATTTGTCCTTGTCAAAACGAATCAACAAGCCAAACTATATCCAATTATCCCCGATATCTTGGGTATCGGATGCCTATTTTAGACTCATAGGAAATGAAAATTTGGAGCCCGAGCGCTTTTGGAAATTTAATGTTAATCTAAGTTTATTAAAAAAATATATTTTTGGCGTCTCTCTGACCTACATTGAAGACCCTATATACAGCGAGCTCATACAAAAAGAAAATATTGTATATAGCAGACCCGGCAATTTTCCTAAGAGCAATAATTATAGTGTCTTTACAAACATCCCCATTCAGATTTCAAAGGCTTATAAAGCGATTTTTTCAGCAAGTACAGCTTACGAAAACACTTGGTATGCACTAGATAACAAACAGATACAACTCTCTTCGTGGGTCACATCACTCTCGCTAAACCAACAGCTTAATCTTCCCTGGGGCATTTTAACGGAATTGGACTTAAGATACTCGAGCGGACATCTTAGCGGTTACACAAAGGAAGAGCCCATGTTTTATTCAACTATCGCAATCACAAAAGATTTCTTGAAAGATAAAAATTTATCTATTTCATTGTATGGATTAGATGTTTTTGACACTTTTAGAATAAAAAGCCATGTTGTTAATGACATCTTCCCTTTTAAAATGAATATGGGGATGGATTATCAATCCATTGGAATAGGGATAAAGTATGTATTGGGTGGTAAGCGCAATCAAAAAGGAATTAATATTGATACTTCAAGATTTGAATTATAAAAAATTCCCCAATATAAAACAATTAGGAACTTCGGACTGCGGAGTAACCTGCTTAGCTATTATTTGCAGATTTTATGGTAAAAGAGTTTCTGTAAGTAAAATCAAAGAGGTGGCAGGTGAAAGTAAAGAAGGCGTATCTATTTATGATTTAGAACTTACCGCCAGACATTTTGGATTTTTATCCGCATCAAGAAAGCTTTCAAGTTCTTTTTTTGAGGAAAAGGATAGTTTACCATGTATAATTTTATGGAGAAAGAATCACTTTGTTGTTTTATATAAAATAAAAAAGATTAACGATTGCTATTACTATTATATATCTGATCCAGAAAAAGGACTTGTAAAATATGATCAAACAACTTTTCAAAACAATTATTTTTTTGAAACATCTAATTGTCAGAAAGTTGGGTATGCTCTAATTCTATGTCCCACAGATGATTTTTATAGCCTTCAAGGCGAAGACACATTAACGCTAAAAAATGGATTTCGTTTTTTAGATAGATATTTTGCCCCTTATTATAAAGTCATTGTCAGGATTATTATAGGTTTACTTTTCATAAGTGCCACCCAATTCGCTTTTCCTTTTCTTTCAAAACTTATCATTGACGTTGGCATAAAGAATAGTGATTTATATTTCATTTGGTTAATTCTAATTGCACAATTATTTCTTATTCTGGGAAGGACAGTTATAGAATATGTTAGGAATAGAATTGTATTACGAACCGGTACACAAATAAACATTTCTCTAATATCCGATTTTTTTAGAAAAATCATGAAAATACCAATGATTTATTTTGAATCAAAGCAGATTGGAGATTTATTACAAAGGATTGAAGACAATCGGAGAATAGAAACATTTATAACTACCCGTACAGTTAATTTAATCTTTTCAATATTTACCATTATTGTTTTTTCTGTTGTTTTGGCGATTTACAATCTTTCTGTTTTTTTTATTTTTATTATTGGTGCTACGCTTCATATTTGTTGGTTCATGCTGTTTCTAAAAAAAAGAAAGCAAATCGATATAGATATGTTTTATCAACAGACACAGAACAGATTATCCGTATTTCAAATTTTATATGGTATGACAGAAATACGCCAATATCAGAGCCAAGATAATATTCGAAAGAGCTGGGAAGATACACAGTATGAGATATTTAAAATTAATCGGAGGACTGTGATTATTGAACAATGGCAGAACTTGGGAGCTGTATTGATAAATGAAATGAAAAATGTTCTTATTACATTCTTCACTGCTTCGGCTGTAATTAGAGGTCAAATGACACTCGGCATGATGCTTTCTATTCAATATATTCTAGGACAACTGCAAATGCCTATATCGCAAATTGCGGATTTTATTTACCAATTACAAGATGTAGGGCTAAGTATTAAGAGGATGCTAGATATCCAGCACTTAAAAAATGAAGATGAAAATAAATCGCTTGTCCTACCTATAAGAATTAATGAGGATATCAATATTTCAAACCTTAAATTTAGATATTCGGGTATTTCATCTCCATATATATTAAAAGGATTATCGCTAATTATCCCATATGGGAAAGTAACAGCAATAGTGGGCGCCAGTGGAAGTGGGAAAACGACCCTTTTAAAAATTCTTCTGGGTATATATGACCATTATGAGGGCTCTATAACAATTGGCAAAAATGAATTACGAAAAATAAAACCCACTGAGTGGAAAAAGAAGTGCGGAACGGTCATGCAGGATGGATATATTTTTACCGACACGGTTGAGAGAAATATTACGATGTCAGGAGAGAAAACTGATAAAGCTCGACTTGAAAATGCAATTGAATTAGCTGCATTAAAAGAGGTCTTTGATGACGGTATATTAACCTTGGATACAAGAATTGGCTATGATGGACAAGGTTTAAGTCAAGGACAAAAACAACGTATTCTAATTGCACGGATGCTATATAAAAATCCACAATTTATTTTTCTTGATGAGGCCACCAATGCACTCGATGCGAAAAATGAGCAGAGGATAACAAATAATCTTTCAAATGCATTTAAAAATAGAACACAAATAGTTATAGCGCATCGACTTTCTACTGTAAGAGATGCAGATAATATTATTGTATTGAAAGAAGGATGCATAATAGAACAAGGAAAGCATAATGAACTCATAGCCTTGAAAGGTGAATATTATCAACTTGTCAAAGCACAGCTTGATTTAAATTAGGTGAGTTGCAAGTCCTTCATTCTCTTAATTCTCATTTAGCAAAGTATACCTGTTAACTTTAATATAATAGAGATCTTTTTACGAGGAGATTAACAATAAAGCTCAATCGGTTTTCTGTACTTAAATTTATATTTCTTTTTTTAAACTCTACTTTTGATAGGTCATAAAGAACATAGAAGATACATGAGGGATAACGAAGTCTATTGAATTACTATCTACATGTGGTTTATGAGTACTTCTTCAATATGAGTACCCCAATATTTAACGGCATAATTTGTTAGTAATTTAATCATTGCTGTCCGCTAAACCTTTTTTTCGTCAGCAAAAATTAGGGCTGATTTCCCGGTATGGAATTCAGCCCTTTTCGTTACTTTTGTTTTAAACAGAAAAACCATAACGATGAACAAAAGT
>JAEZZZ010000020.1 GCA_023418255.1 Bacteroidota bacterium | reverse complement strand
TACTTTTGTTCATCGCTATGGTTTTTCTGTTTAAAACAAAAGTAACGAAAAGGGCTGAATTCCATACCGGGAAATCAGCCCTAATTTTTGCTGACGAAAAAAAGGTTTAGCGGACAGCAATGATTTTGAATATAGTTGTGGAGAGCCTCCCCGCTCACTGTTCAAAAAAACAAAAGCCGGAAAACGCGTTGCGCTTAATCATCGATGAAAGTGTCGGCGTTCCTGATATAAAAAGTTTTAAAGTGTTTGAACCGGATTTATCCCAATTAGAATAAAATTCTTTTTCATTGATTTTATGCCTAACTTTGAATGCTATTAGACAACGAAGTTAGAAAAAGAGATGAATAAATTAAAACAATAAACAACATGACACATAAAAAAGCATTTTTATACTTTTTCTTTTGTATGACATTTGTCGCGTGTACAAACAACGCGAACAAAACAAACGAAAAAACGAACCTATCAAACCATGTGCCCCCCATGATGGGATGGGCAAGCTGGAACAATTACCGCGTAGATATCAACGAAGACATCATAAAAGCACAAGCCGATGCAATGATAGAGCGCGGATTGCACAAGGCAGGCTATCAATTTATCAACACAGATGATGGCTTTTTTGGTGGTCGAGACGAAAACGGAAACATTATTGCGCATCCCAAGCGTTTTCCGCATGGCATGAAGGCCTTATCCGACTACATTCACTCCAAAGGATTGAAAGCGGGAATATATTCCGACGCCGGCCTCAACACCTGCGCCTCCTATTGGGATAAAGACACCATTGGCGTGGGAATGGGACTTTATGGGCACGAACGACAAGACTTGACGCTTTACCTCAAAGAGTGGGACTACGACTTTATAAAAGTTGACTGGTGTGGTGGTCAATGGATGGGCTTGGATGAGCAGACACGATACACCCAAATCGGGAACATGGCACGCGAGATAAAGCCATCCATAATATATAATGTGTGTCGATGGAAATTTCCCGGAAAGTGGGTGACACAAGTTGCCGACTCGTGGCGAATTTCAGGAGATATAAGCAACAAGTTCGAATCCATCCTCGCCATCATCGATTTGAATGCCGACTTGTGGATGTACGCCTCTTCGGGGCACTACAACGACATGGACATGCTGCAGGTAGGCAGGGGAATGACCTATGAAGAGGATAAAACACATTTTTCGATGTGGTGCATGATGCATTCGCCGCTGCTTTTAGGGAACGACCTCACCACTATGTCGGAAGAAACGTTGAAAATTGTGACCAACGAAGATATGATTGCCATAAATCAAAGTCCGTTTGTGTATCAAGCGCGACGTCTTGTGGATAATGGCGACATCGAGGTTTGGGGCAAGCCCCTTCAGTCAACCATGAGCGGACGTGTTGCCGTGGCGTTGCTCAACCGAGCCAACGAGCCACAGCGTATCGAATTCTGTGTAGACGCAGCCGGTCTGAACTCCGTTAAAGGATACACCATCAAAGATTTGTGGACAAAAGAGACTTTTGACACATCGTTTGACGTGAACATCTCTCGTGAAGTGCCACCCCATGGAGTAGTGGTGCTCGAGATTTCGGGAACCGCCCTGCCATATAACATTTTTCAATATAAAGCCCCGAGGGTGGTAGAATGTGTGGCAGAGAATTCGTGAACGGTATGTCCATTGGTTTAAGAAACAGAAACCTGCTGAGGTTTCGCCCAAAACCTGCTGAGGTTTCGCCCAAAACCTACTGAGGTTTCACCCAAAACCTGCTGAGGTTTCACTCAAAACCTACTGAGATTTCACCCAAAACCTGCTGAGGTTTTTTAGGCTCTCGGGAGATAACCGCTAAGGTTCGCAAAAAAAGAATGTTTCGGCCTCAGGTTTACGGCATGCCGACAAATTAAATAATCGCGTCGTTTTTTTCGGACAAAAAGTATTTTTATTACCTTTGTGAGTCAATAAAGAGGTTAAGCGTATGTATCATTCTGCAAAAACGATCATTAAACCCTACATGAAGATGGTAGATTTGATTGAATCAAATCCGCTACTGCTATTGATGATGCAGCATTTCAATATCGATTTTAATGTTAGTGATTTGACGGTTTCTCAACTATGTGAGCATTATGAGATTAGTGAAAATCTCTTTATCAATATTGCCAATTTATATAACGGATTCAAAATAAAGGAGAGTCCCGAGCTTTCAAAAAATGAAGTGTTGAATGTGATCGATTTTTTAAAAAACAGTCACAATTATTATCGATCGGATAAATATCCGCAACTACGCTCATACATCAACCAATTGAAAGAGAATCATCCCGAGAAAGAAATAGCGCTTCTCGAACGTTTTTTTGATGAATATTTTCAAGAAGTAATGGAACATTTGGATTACGAAGACAACATCGCGTTTCCATACTTCATCGATTTGATTACACGAAATCAATATGTCATCTCCGATGCCTATTCCGCCAAAGAGTATAGCAAACACCATACGGATATCGAACTGAAACTGGCCGATTTAAAGAAATTATTGCTGAAACATATAAAAATTGAAGACGATCTGAATTTGAAACGAAAACTGCTGCTGTCTCTTTTTGAACTCGAATTTGATCTTTACATTCATTCTCTTATAGAAGACTCTATCCTTATCCCGGCCGGCTATGTAATAGAAAAGGATGTTTAAATGTGCAATTGTCGTTTTAATATAGCTGTTGTTGAGACTTCGGACATAATATACGAAGGACTTCATGCCACTTTTTTCAACTCGTCAGCCCAATGTTCCATCATTCGGGTTGATTCGCTTAACGAATTGATTACCACCATTAATGAGAAAAAGGTTGATGTGGCTATTATCAGCCCTCAGTGCTTACAGAATAGGAGTAGAGAAATTAAAAGAATACATAAACAATTCCCGAATGTTTTGTTTGTTGGCATCATCACTTCCCTGATTGATAAGGAATTGCAAAGTATATACCATGCCACCTATAGCATCTACGACTCGCAAGAACAGATTTTGTCCGGCATTTGTCGCATGATAAAAAACGCACACATTATCGATTCTGACGAAGAAGACGAAACCCTTTCCGAACGCGAGACAGAAGTGTTGCGACTTCTGATCTGTGGCAATTCCAACAAAGAGATTGCCGACTCGCTCAACATAAGCATTCATACGGTGGTAACCCATAGGAAAAACATTACGATCAAGACCGGAATTCGTAGTCAATCGGGACTCACTATTTATGCTATTTCTAAGAATATTGTGGCTATTGAGGACTTTTCGTAGCCTCATCTCATTATTTTTAATGATTTTCTGAATATAAAATCCCTATTTTTAGGGATTGTTTTGCCATAATTTACACCCTATCTTTGCATTGTGAAATAAAAATGAGAAAATGATTCACCTGAATATTTTTCAAAGATGATTTTAGAGAATCTCTTTTATATAAGAAAACAGGTAAAACACCTCACCGATATTTTTTACTTTCATTAAATTGAAGAGAGGATAGAATCATTGGTTCGGGATATGAAAAGATAAGTGGCCAATATGAATGTTTGACGCCTATTTGTTCAGCGACCGAACGGGTACATAGGGCTACTATTATGTACACCTCTGTGGATATTTTAAAGTACTGCAGAGGCTTAATCTCAACATAAGCCATTAATGATAATTGTGTTTTTAAAAGGGAAACCCGTTCATTGTTTGAAATGCGCGGGTTTTGTTTTTGTCTTTTTTGCATGATAGTAGAAAAGCTTAGGCGTAAAAAAAAACTGTTCGCACGATGTTGTTACGGGCGAACAGTTTTCAAATTTTATGTGTATGAAGTATGTAATTATTTCAGAGCTTGGCGATACCCTTTTACATCGTTCCAGTGACCACGAGTGAAATCGGGGATTTCAACCGGAGCACTTCCATTCTCCAACGAGAGTTGAGTCAATGGAGCTAAGCACGACCATTCTGCCAAGTCGTACACATCCATGTCAAGTGGCAAACCATTGCGCAAGCAATAGATGAGTCGATAATCCATGATGAAGTCCATGCCGCCGTGTCCACCCACTTTTTTAGCTGTCTCTTCCAGTTCTTGATGAATGGGGTGTTTGTATTTTTTCATCAATTGTGCTTTAACCTCTTCGTTTACAAAGCTATGCGAGTTGAGGTCTTCCAAGTCGGGGACTCCTTGGGCTACCACTTCTCCTTCGAGAGCGTATCCCGAAACGGGATATTTTTGAGCGAAGCCTTTTGTTCCGCTCACTTGATATAGTCTGCTATAGGGGCGGGGAGAGGCTACGTCGTGTTGGATATGTATGGTTTTTTGTTTTTCCGTGCGAATCATTGTCATCGTGTGTTGTCCGTTAGCAAATTGGTAGGCACTATTCGGCGACATGTTTCTTTTTTGAATCAAATATTCGGGGATGTTCGCGGGCTTTGTATCCATTGCCACAAGGTAGTTCATTTTGTCTCCACGGTGGATGTCTAGCACTTGGCAAGCCGGTCCCATGCCGTGTGTGGCGTAGACGTCTCCGCGGAATTTTCTGTTGTATTCCATGCGCCAGTCGCCTTCGTAGTAGTCCCAGAAATCAGCTAGGTTGTGAATATAGGCTCCTTCGGCGTGTATTATTTCACCAAAAAGTCCTTGCTGTGCCATGTTGAGTGTGGTTAGCTCAAAAAAGTCATACACGCAGTTTTCGAGCATCATGCAATGGAGCTGTTTTTCTTCGGCTTTGTTGACAACGGCCCAAATTTCGTCCAGTGTCATGGCCGCGGGTACTTCACACGCCACATGCTTGCCTTTGTCCATGGCGTAGAGCATCATTTCGGCGTGGCGTTTCCAGTCGGTGACAATGTATACCAAATCGATGTCGTCGCGGTCGCATAATTCTTTCCACGCTTCCTCGCTGCCACTATATTCGGCCGCTCGTGGCCATCCGGCTTTGTCGAGGATTTGTTGAGTTCTTTCTACTCGGTCGGCATGAAGGTCGCATAGTGCTGTCACTTGTGTGCCGGGTATGTGGGTGAAACGTTCTACGGCCCCCGGTCCGCGCATACCTAATCCGATAAATCCCACGCGTACTGTTTCCATTTTAGGGGTTGCTAGTCCCAGCACATGCTTTTGTCCTGCCGGACGCTTAGGTATTTCTGTCTTGATAAGATAGCTTTTGCTATCGGCTTGTTTTGATGATGATCCTGAATTGCAAGCAGATAAAAAAAGTATCAGCGCAATCATCCATAAATTTTTTAACTGGTTCATGATGTGAAAATTTTGAAATAGAATATTGTTTTATTGATATCTTTATTTCTGTCGATTTTTCAAACTTTCAAATTTACATAAAAAAGTTTGAATTTTATACGCTGAGCGATAAAAATCAAGGACGTAATAGTTATAATTGCAATTAAGGTGCTCTATGGCACAAGTGTTTAATAATAAAAATTATAATTATGATAACAGTCAACGGCATTTATGTTCACAAAGATAGCATATTTGTGTGTATTTTGGATTAACTAGGCAAAAAAACAACCATCGTAGTGATCACATGTCTTGTTTTGTATCGTTTCATATAAATGAAGAGTGTTTTCATTGAAATAACGTGAACTCGATATAAGAAAACTTGGATATATTTAGGGTCTGCTTATTAAATCCCAATTAGGCACAGAATTTCATTTGTGACCCGAGTGGATAAATGTTTATATTTCTCCCTTTCATCAGCTTCAATAGTAACGAGACAAAATAAGGCAAGGGAAT
>JAEZZZ010000168.1 GCA_023418255.1 Bacteroidota bacterium | reverse complement strand
TTGTATCGTATCATAAAATGCAAGGATTATGAAGTAAAAATACTCAATTTCTTGCAGTTGTGCAAATTTTAAAACAACTAATTTGCTGATTTTTACTACTTATATATATTATTCAGCAGACCCTATTTTAAGAAAAAAATTGTGACCTTAAGGGAAATTGCGACAACAAGGGATATAACGGCACTGCTTTGAGGAGAGGGATATTATCGTTCAGATTATTAGTGGAAAGGGCTAAAATTAATCGCATCATCTCTTTATAAAGAGTCTACTACAAAAAACGAGCAATTTCATTGCGAGACATCTTAATTTTTTACTGTCTTTTCAACTGATTGTATTAAAAGAAAAGTGGCAACACTTTTCCAAAGTGAAGCCAGCTTTCTTCTTTCTCACACCCAAAATGACCATCTAGTTTACAGCCCTTTAACAACCAGCAGCGGTGTATCTGAATGGAAAATCATTCGGCGAGCAATACCGGGATTGAACATACGGGCGATGATGTTTCGTCTCGAACTTGACATTGAAATCATATCCACTTTATTGTCGCGAACAAATTGGTCTAAGGTCTCCTCCAAGCCTTTTTCAGAGGGGTCGAGCACTTTATATTCCGATTCTAACAGCGGATAGTGCTCTTTAAGGTATTTTTGCAATCCAGACAGTTTTATTTCGTTCCACACATCATCCTTCTTTGTAATGTGTGCCAAATAAACTTTAATCGGGTAAGGATTAAGGAAACGCATCACGATATCAAACGCCTTGAATTCGCGTTCTTGAAAATTCGTTAAGAACACAATGCTCCTCATTTTTGCAATATCCACACCGAGAGCATTTTCAGGAATAGCAAAGATGGGCGTACGTGACCCTTCAATGACTTCTGCCGTAACGCTTCCTATCAAATCAAGTTCTTTCGCGTTTTTACCACGCGTTCCCATTACAATGGCTTTTGGACACAATTTTTTCGAGTAGTCGATAATCTCTTCTTCCGGCAATCCTTCAACCAATAGCGTTGAATATTTTACATCAGGAAGCTCGTTTTTGGCAATTTTTGTTGATATCATATCAACAAGTTTTTGCATTTCACATTCCATTTTTTCACGAATTTCTTTGTAGAGATTGCTGTCGGAAGCCTGTACGGGGAATGCGTCACCAAAAGGAATAGATGCGGGGTAGAACGGTGTGAAAAAGGCATGAAAAAGTTTTACCCGACTTCCGGTGTCGTGTGCCAATCGGAAACCAAATTCCGACGCACGTTCCGAATAGTTCGAAAAATCTACGGGAATCAATATTTCATCTTTTACCTCTTCATTTTCTTTGGGAATTATTTTTGAAGAAAAGTCAACCTGCTCAATTATTTTCAATGCTTGCGGGAGGTCACTTTCATTGATGCGAACACGCATATTCCCGGGAACAACAGGCTGTATCAGATTTACGCCTTGCACTACGGCAGAGATACCTTCCGATTCGAGAATAGACTGCAAAATATGTGCTTTTTCATAGGAATGAATGGCAACGGTAACCAGTTTTCCATTTTTGTCGGAAGGGGTGGATGGATTATTTTCATTTTTCATAATATGCTGTTTTCATTTATTTTACATATAAACAAATAAAACCCAATAATTGGCAAAAAAGCACAACTATCAGGTTTTAGGATAGAATGTTTACTCTGCTGTGTCGGCAGTTTCTTCCTCTTTTTCTTTCGGTTCAGGATAATCTTCTAAACCAAGAATCTTTAATGCTTTGTCGAAAATAGTCGTGTCGTCTAAAACCACAATACCGCCATCGGGACCTTGTTCGATGTGGATACCAATACTGTTACCGTCTTGATAGTTAGCTCCGCCAAAATAGTTTCTCACTGTTTCCGGAGTCATATCTAACTCTTTGGCTATTTGACGAATGCTTCCATCGGGTAACTTATCTTTCAACTCTCTTAGCTCGTTAAATGTAATCGTTCTTGCCATGGATTTTAATTTTTTATGATTTGTAATTCTATTGATTATCTATGATGCCCTAAACTTACATATTTTTTTTTTCATAGGCAATAAAAATAAAATAAATATCTCTAATACGCCCGTTTTTTTTCATAAAACAGATTTTAATGGGGTAAATTTGCCAAAAAATGGCTAAAAATTACAATGATTAAAATGTAGGAAAAAAGACCGATGCTAACCCATTTTCCATATTCTATGGGATATGTTCGTGTGTTTGTAGAATCTGCAGAAACAGCTACATAGTGGCGACGTATCCAAGCATATCCTTGATAGACAGCAAAGCCGATGAGCAAGCCCATGATGGCTCCTGCAAGAATATCGGTTATAAAGTGAACGCCCAAATAGATGCGTGAATAGCTATTGACCGTTGCCCAAAATAAAAAAGAAACCGTTGCCCATCTGTACCGATAAAGAAGTGATAAGAACGTGGCAATACCAAAACTGTTGGTGGCATGTCCGGAAATAAATCCGTAGCTTCCTCCTCGATAGCCGTTTACAACATCCACAAAAGCGGCAAAATCGGGATGATGTGTCGGACGAAAACGCTGGAAAAACGGTTTACAGATGGATGAAGAAACAGTGTCGCAGAAAAAAACGACCAAAGCGATAAACAGCAGTGCCAGCAACGCTTCCTTCTTGGGTCTTTTATAAAAAAGCAAAAAGAGAACAAACAAAATCAAAGGGATCCAAATAAGTCTTCCTGTAAATGTCCACATCACATTATCCATAAAAATGGAATCGCTTCCGTTTAAAGCGAGAAAAGCATTTCGCTCGTATGGTAAAAGCCCTTCAACCCACTCTTTCATTTGTCCTGTTTTGTTGTTTAAATAATTTCCACATTATCTTTGGAGGTCCAACCCACGCTGCCATTGGGAATTTCTATTTCATACCAGTTGCCATCAGTTCGGTTTAGTTTTACTTTTGTTCCCTTGTGTAGACGAAAAAGTTCTTTGCTGTTCATATCCGGGGAGGTCATGACAGATGCCGACGAAGACATGATGATTCCTCCATCGCGACGAAGGATTCTGTTTTTTTGTCGAAATGCAAACACATTGGATGCAAGTGAAAAACAAAGCAACACGATGCCCGTATAAAAGACCACTTTTTTTATTAATACGCTGTTGGTAAAAAGGAAAACGCCGATACAAGTCAATAAAAGAAGAAACGAGATAATGCCGGCGGTGCCCCACGTGTTAGAGGTAAATCTATTTTGTAATGTATTGAACCAGTTGACAAAAAAGAGATTTCCTGCTGTGTCGATACGATCTTCGATGCGCGTACGCGCAAAGCGTAAATTGTGCCGAATGTCGCTATCGCCAGGTTTCAACAATAGGGCTCTCTCATAGTTTAGGATTGCTTTGGCAATGTCGTCGTTTCTGAAATAGGCATTTCCCAGATTATAATAAATTTCAGCCGATTCTCTATTATCGGAAAGGCTTTGCGCAACAATCCGCTCGTACAATTCGATGCTCTTTGCATACTCTCCTTTTCGGTACGATTCGGCAGCGGCGTCGACTGTTGTTTGCGCGTGTATGCCAAACGAAGTGGCAAAAAAGATGATGCAAAAAATATATGTTATACGTTTCATTTTACTTGCTTTTTTATTTACGTTTCTTCAATTGATTTTCCATTTCACCAATGGCATCCAGTGTTTTTTTATAGAGATTGTCCATGCCCGCATGAGTTGCAACAGGGGCATATCGCGCAAACTCACACTCATCTAATATTTCTGTAAATGCTTCGATCAATTGTTCATCAATGCCATATTTTGACAATTCCACAGCGATGTTCTCTTTTGACAATTCGGCAACGGGAATCGACAATTTATCGCTGAAATATCCCCACAATGCACGCAGCACTTCATCGTAAAATCTTTCTTTATTTTGATCGCACAAATATTTTCCTGCTAATTTCAATCGCTTTGCAGCTATTTTATTCGCTTTTCGCGTGCGAACGAGAGAGATATTTGCATTTTCACGAGCCCGTTTTTTGTTAAATAAAATCAAAACGAGCAAAAGCAGAGAAGCAACAATATACCACATCCAATATTTGAACGAACCGACATAAAACGCTTGTTTGTTGCTAAAACCGGGCTCTTCGGTTTTTATAAATCGAATATCCGATTCTACTTGTACATCGCGCTGTCCGATATAGTTACTTGCCGAGACTTTTGCCGGATCACCTTTCAACACTTTTAGTGAATATTCAGGCGATTTCACGGTTTTGTAGCTTCGCGTGTTGATATCGAAATAAGAAAATTCGATGGGCGGAATGGTATAATCTCCTTCATAGCGAGGAATAGCCAAATATTCAATGGTGCGCGTTCCCTTCAAGCCTTGCAATGTAGAAGATAGGGAATTGTTTATGGTTGGATCGTATACTTCAAAGTTCGTCGGAAACTCTATGTTAGGATTGCGTATTAGTTTCATGTTGCCGACACCGGAAATGTCTATTTTGATGGTTACGGCTTCGTGTGCGCGCAACTCGTTAGTACTGATAGATGGCGTGAAGGTAAATGCTCCAACCGCACCTGAGAAATTAAGCGGTTTATTTGCAGGTAAGGGTTGCACATCAAGCGATATAATGTTGGTAACCATTGGCTTTTTTACATCCACCATCACCTCCTGCGAGCCAAAAAATGTGGATACCACTTTTCCCGATGGCACAGAAAACACCATTTCGATACGTCCTGAAGGGATGGTCATTTTTCCCGATCGTTGGGGGAAGAGCAAGGTTTTGCGCAAGTCAGCTGTATAATAGTTGCGACCGTTGTAATGCTCCATTTTCAGTTGCTGATTGGCTGGGATATCCATCTCTTCTACCATAAATCCTTCAAATTCGGGGAATTCAATTTTCCCAAAATTTACTACATTCAGCGTGGTATAGAGACGGAATGTAACCGTAAATCCTTCTTGCTCGTAGATATTCGATTTGGAAACAATGGCGCGAATAAATGCGTCAGACGCTTTTATGGAGGGGTTTTTGGTGGATGAAGACGTCGCGTTTTGCGGCCTATTTTTCGTTGCATCCTCGCTCTGTTTGGTTTTATCCGGAGGCAATACTTTGATGGTTACCGGGTCTGATTTATATGTTTTTCCATCTACGTTAATTGAGGCCGCGCCAATATTATATGAGCCCTCTTTCTGTGCGGTCAAGATGTAGGTATAGGTGTATGTTGTCTCTTGTGAAGTAGTTTTTCCATTGATAATCTGCTGACTAAAACTGGAAGAAACGGTGGGGCCAAACAGGACATCAAATCCTTTTATTTCGGGCAATCTGAGGTCTTTTCCCTCTTTGTTTAAAATATAGCTCAATCGGAATTGCTGACCTTGTTCTACCGCTTGTGGCGCGGATGTTTTGAAACTCACTTGTGCATTGGTTGTCATGGAAAAGAAAACCAACATGAGCGTTGTCAGAAAAAGCAATTTCTTTATGTTCGAAAAATATTTCATATTTATAACGCTTACTTCGTTTTACCAATTCTTATTCTGGCGGCGATTATCGTCTGCCTTTTGCTGACGCTCTTGCGCTTTGATGCGCTGCACTTTTTCTTGCGTCTCTTTCTCTTCTTGCTCAATGGCTTGCAGCATTTGTCGAGCATTGTCGCGTGACATCTGCTCGGGGTCGTTTTGCTTTTCGGTTTTTTCTTGTTGTTTATCGTCTTGCTGTTGCGGCTGTTGATTTTGCTGTTGGTCGTCTTGCGACGAATCTTTCTGTTGTTGGTCGTTCTCACCCGACCGGGGGGAATCTTGCTCTTGATCTTGTTTCATTTTTTGTGCCACAGCCAAGTTGTAACGTGTTTCGTCGTCTTGTGGGTTGAGACGAAGTGCCATTTTGTAAGCATCAATCGCCTCTTGCAATTTTTTCTCGTGTAGCAGCGTATTACCAACATTGTGCCACGCTGCCGACATTTTATCCGGATCTTGTTGCTGCAAAGTCAAATAATGCTTTATTTGTTCGCCGGCTTCCGCCCATTTTTTCTGTTTATAGAGCGCATTCCCTAAATTGAAGTTTGCTTCCATCGACTTGGGATTTTCTTTAACTGCCTCTTCATAATCAGTAAAGGCTTTATCAAACTTTTGCTGTTGATAGGCTCTATTCCCTCTTCTAATGCTTTTTCGCACCTGTTTTTGTGCCTCTAAAGCAGGGGTGCTCAGCATCAAAAAAGAAAGTAAGAAGATATATTTTATGATTGTTTTTCTCATTTAACTAAATAATCGAATGTTTTTGAATAACCTGTTTTTCTTATCATAAATCAATATCTCAACCATTAGAAGAATCCACAGAACCCAAGCAAAGATGGGAAATTTTTCGTCGTACTCCGAATAAGAGAGGCTTGTATTCGTCTTTGCTTGCAGTTCATTAAGGGACGACTCCAACGTTTTCAGAGCATTGTCGGTATTGTCAGCCATTACATATAAGCCCTTGCCGTTTTGCGCAATCTCACGACACATCGACTCGTTAAGGCGTGAAACGACAACATTGCCACTGTTGTCGGTCAAAAAATTATTTTCGTAAGCCGACACGGGGATGGGCGTTCCATCCACGGAACCAATCCCAAGTACATTCACCGTAATCCCATTGGCAGAAGCTTTTTGAGCAGCTTCCATGGCACTTCCTTCATGGTCTTCGCCATCGGTGATGATGATGATGGCTTTGTCCACCTCTTTGTCCGACGAAAAAGAAGAGGCACCAAGTTGAATGGCTTGTGCGATGGCCGTTCCCTGTATAGGAACAAGACTTGGGTCGATGGTGTTGAGAAATATTTTTGCCGATTGCGTATCGGATGTAAGCGGCATCTGCACATAGGCTTCTCCGGCAAAGACGATAAGAGCAATTTTGTCGTTTTTACGAATATCAATGATGCGCGATAATATCTGTTTGGCACGCGAAAGCCTGTCAGGCGTTACATCACGCGCAAGCATAGAGTTGGAAACATCCATCGCAATCACAAGTTCAATTCCCTCTTTTTCTACCTGTTCAACTTTTGTGCCAAATTGAGGGCGCGCAATCATTACAATGCCAACAGCAAGTGCTATAAAAATGAGCCAAAACTTCAAATAGGAACGTTTCAGTGACAATTCCGGCATCATTTGCTTAATCAAGGCGAGTGTTCCCAACTTCTTCACCGCATTTCGTTTGCGAATATTCAAAAATATGTAAAGCACAACCAAAAAAGGCAGTACAATAAACAGATACAAATATCCGGGGTTCTCAAATCTAAACATGGTGTTGTCTATCCGCTTTGTTTCTTAATTTACATTATTATATTTTCGGTGTCAAGGAATATTGCGCAACAGCGTACGGCGCAAAACCAATTCAACCAAAACCAACGCCAAGGCGATGAGCGCAAAAGGCAAAAAAAGCTCTTGTCTACGCGTTACATTCTGAACGCTGATTAGATATTTTTCCATCTCATCAATTTCATGATAGATGTTGCGCAAACCGTCTGTATCTTCGGCTCTAAAATATTGTCCTCCGGTGATGGAGGCTATTTCGGTGAGGGTTTTTTCATCAATATCTACCGGAACGTTTTGCATTCGCATTCCAAAAGGTGTTTGCACAGGTGTAGGCGCCATGCCTTTGGTGCCAACACCAACGGTATAAACACGTATGCCATAAGAACGGGCCAAGTCCGCTGCGGTTAAGGGTGCAATTTGTCCTCGATTGTTGGTTCCATCCGTCAACAAAATGACCACTTTTGATTTTGATTCGCTATCTTTTAGCCGATTAACACACGTTGCCAATCCCATGCCGATGGCAGTTCCATCTTCAATCAGGCCGAAAGTGACATCGTTGAGCAAATTGAGCAAAATCTTATGGTCATTGGTCAACGGGCATTGCGTAAAACTTTCGCCCGCGAAAATAACCAATCCTATCTTATCGTTCTTCCTATCAACAATAAATTCCGAAGCCACTTTTTTTGCCGCTTCCAACCTGTTGGGCTGCAGATCTTGCGCGAGCATAGAACCGGACACATCTAACGCCAAGACAATATCAATACCTTGTGTTTCGGTTTCCTCCCAACTATTGACCGATTGCGGACGCGCTATCACAATGACGATGAGAGCGATGGCAATCAAACGCAGCAAAAAAGGGAAGTGACGCATATATATTTTAAACGTGGGTTTTATCGACTTAAACGCCTGGGCAGATGCTACTTTGAGCGTTGCCTGAGTTTTAGACAATCGAATCACATACCACACAATTAAAGGGATGAGCAGCAACAATAAATAGAGATATTCAGGATGTAAAAATTCCATTGTCAATCGTCTTTTTCTTCTTTTATTTCACCTTTTTTCAACTTGTCCTTATCGGGTAGCGGGTCAGGTTCACGCGTTTGGTTTACAAACAGGTAAGCATTCATCATACTCAAGTCGTTCTCGTCGGTGTAGGGTTTGTATTTGGCAAATTTCACCAAATCGGAAACGGTCAAAATCTGCTTCATATTTTCGTAGGCGGAATCGGCTTCGCTAAATTTCGGCAAATCGCTCAATATTTCATCAGAGGTCATTTCCATCGCCTTGATGTGAAAACGCTCTGTCATATATCTTCGTAAAATCTCGGTCAGGGCTGTGTAAAACTCTTTTTCTCTATTTTGTTGCCATATTTTCTCTTTTTTCAGCTTATCAAGTGCTTTGATAGCTCTCACATGCGGTGGAAGCACAACCGGTGGCGTAAAGAAGTATCCTTTTTGTTTTTTGCGTACCAAAAGAAATACCAATCCAGTAATCAGAAAGAGAATGAGTAGAAGACCAAGAACAATCCAGAGAATCCATAAATAGTCTGTCCAGACAAAAGGGGGTTTCTGAATACCCTTAATATCATTCAGTTGCAGTTGTTCAAAATTAATGGAGTCGGTTTGTCCCGTATGAAGTTTTTCCAAATAAGCTACTGTTGAATCTTTCAAGACAGGAGAAATCACCTTAAAGCCAAAGGAATTGGAAAAAATGGTGTCTGTGCCGTCAAAAACGGGCATTGACGGTATATAGTAGAGTGTAGAGTCGAAAGAGGTGATAATATATTTGAATATCAATGTCATAACGTCGTTTTCAATTGTTGTGTCGGGGGGAAGCATGGAAATCACTTCCACTCCCGGTACAATTTCCGACTCATACACAGGGAATTGAATTCTGTTGCTTTTGGGCGTTATTACTTTGAGGTTGATAAGTGCCTGTTCGCCAATGGTAATTTCAGCAGGTTGTACGGTTGCTTGCACTGATGCTTTTTGGGCCGATAGCGGAAAAGAATAAAAAATAAAGAGCCATGCCAGCAGCATCGCAATAGTGATTGGATATATTTCTCTTTTTTTATTCATTATTTCTCTTATTATTCCTCGTTTATGAACGGCGACGAAACAGATGAAGTAACGATTTGACATAATCATCTTCCGTAGAAACAGAGACACTGTCCACTTGACTTTGTTTGAACGCGTTCCGCATCTGTTCTTGTCTTTTTTGCCACCAGTGGCGATATTCGTTTCGCACCCTCTTTGAGCAAGTGTCAATCCAACGATCCTTTTCTGTTTCAGGGTCATAAATCTTAATCAATCCCACAGCGGGAAAATCGGTTGTTCGTTTGTCGAACACTTGCACTGCAACGATGTCGTGCTTACGATTTGCAATCTGCAATGGGCGCTGATAGGAATCGATATTGATAAAGTCGGACAGCAAAAAAGCAGTACATTTTTTCTTGATGGCATTTGTCATATACTGCAGTGCCAAACCGATATCGGTTCCGTTGTTTTCCGGCTCGTATCCTAAAATCTCTCGAATGATAAACAGAATGTGCTTTTTACCTTTTTTGGGTGGAATAAATTTTTCTATTTTATCGGAAAAGAAAATAACACCTATTTTATCATTGTTTTGAATGGCAGAAAAGGCAAGTGTGGCGGCAATTTCTGCCAGCATATCACGCTTAATCATTCCCGACGAACCAAAACCCAAACTTCCGGAAACATCAATCAAGAGCATTACGGTCAGTTCGCGCTCCTCTTCAAATATTTTCACATAGGGCTTATTGTAGCGCGCCGTTACGTTCCAATCAATATCGCGCATATCGTCGCCATATTGATACTCACGCACTTCCGAGAATGCCATTCCTCGACCTTTAAATGCAGAGTGATACTCGCCCGCGAAGATATTCCGGGAAAGTCCTCGCGCTTTGATTTCTATATGCCGTACCTTTTTTAAAAGTTCGCTCGTTTCCATCTATCTGCCGTTATCCTCTTTTACTATCGACTAAGGCACTTCTACCTTGTTTAATATTTCGCTGATAATTTCGTCGGCAACCATGTTGTTTGCTTCAGCCTCGTAGGTGAGTCCGATACGATGGCGAAGTACATCGTGGCACACTGCACGCACATCTTCGGGGATTACATATCCTCGACGTTTGATAAAGGCGTAAGCACGAGCTGCAAGCGCGAGATTGATTGACGCACGCGGCGAACCGCCAAAGCCAATCATGTCTTTTAGATTAGTCAAATCGAACTGTTCTGGGAAACGAGTTGCAAAGACAATGTCCACAATGTATTTTGAAATTTTCTCATCAATATACACCTCTTTTACAATCTTTCGCGCCTCCAAAATCTCGTTTGTAGAAATCACAGGCCGGTCAATACCTACCGGTTCAAAAATATTTTGTGTTATAATTTTCTTCTCCTCTTCTTTTGTTGGGTAAGTTATCAACACTTTCAACATAAAACGGTCCATTTGAGCTTCGGGCAGAGGATAGGTTCCTTCCTGCTCAATCGGGTTTTGAGTTGCCATAACCAAGAAAGGGCTGGGTAATTTATAGGTTTCTTCGCCAATGGTAACTTGTCGCTCTTGCATCGCCTCCAACAAAGCGCTTTGCACCTTTGCGGGCGCACGGTTTATCTCGTCGGCCAAAACAAAATTGGCAAAAACGGGACCGTGTTTCACCAAAAACTCCTCGTTTCGCTGGCTGTAAATCATTGTTCCAACAACGTCGGCAGGCAACAAGTCGGGCGTAAATTGGACGCGGTTGTATGCTGCATCAATAAGTTGAGCCAATGTTTTTATGGCCAGCGTTTTTGCCAATCCAGGCACCCCTTCGAGCAATATATGCCCATCGGATAGTAAGCCAATCAGCAGTGACTCCACCAAATGGCGTTGTCCGACAATTACTTTATCCATTCCGGTAAGAAGGGTTTGCACAAAAGCGCTGTTTTGCTCTATTCGTTCATTCAGTTCCTTTATATCAACAACTTGACTCATACGATCTATATATTTAATGTGAAAATCTATTTTTACAAACTACAAAAATAGAAAGGTTAAATCGGTTTTTGCAGGAAATGTCGTTAAAAAAGATTAAGCACTTTTTGAATATGGAGCGAACAAAAGGCGTTCTATACTTGAGGTGTTGAAGGGGAGTGTGACTTTTGGAACGATATTGCTCGCTTAGTTCGCGATAATAGCCTATCCTCAGTCCCTTCCGAAGGTGGGGAAGAATGGAATCTTGTTTTCGGGCACAGAAATCAGAAAAATCAAAAGTAACTCCTACGCGTTACTCTGTACATTCTCCGAGTTCTCTGTAAAATAATTGATTGCTGATACTCACGAGAGCAATTCCATACCAAAAATACGACAGAACGCCACTTTGGTTTTTTCGCACACTTCACTGAAATCAACCTCACGACTCAGCTCTTTCTGAATGGATGTAACACCGCGATCGACAAATCCACACGGATTGATGTTGTTGAAGTAAGCAAGATTGGTATTGACGTTCAGAGCAAAACCGTGCATCGTAACAAAACGACTAGAACGTACCCCAATGGCGCATATTTTTCGAGCATTGAGCGGATCGTGTGCATCAATCCAGACTCCCATCGCCTTTTCATCTTTTTCACTTTCGATGCCATACGATTTTAACACATCCATCACCACATCTTCCAACATCGAAATATAAGCCTTGATGCCGATGCCGAACTCTTCCAAATCGATGATCGGATAAACCACGAGCTGTCCGGGTCCGTGATAGGTGATATCGCCTCCACGATTTATGGGGAAATAATCAATATTTAAACTGCGGCACATCTGCGTATCAATAAGCAGGTTTTGTAGATTTCCTTTTTTCCCTAGCGTGTAAACATGTTCATGCTCGCAAAAAAGCAAGTGCTGGAATTTTTCTTCTTTTCCGTTTATCTTCGCATCAAGCACCGATTGAAACAGCTCCTCTTGAATGTCCCATGTCGCTTTGTAACCGATTCTTCCAAGATTTTGAAAAATAACTTTTCTATTCATCGTTGCTTATTTATGTTAGAAGGTGATGGGCAGGGCATTTCATACATGTTTTTCCGCGTGATAGGAAGAGCGAACTAACGGTCCACTTTCCACAAACTGAAATCCTTTTTCCAAGCCGGCTTCGCGATACCGACTAAATTGCTCCAAGGAAACATATTCCTGCACAGGCAAATGCTGACGTGTGGGTTGTAAATATTGTCCGATGGTAAGCACTTTGCATCCGACAGCTCTTAAATCGTCCATAGTTTGCAGCACCTCTTCTTCGGTTTCTCCCAAACCGACCATAATACCTGATTTTGCTTTTGTGATGCCACTCTCGGCAATGGTTTCAATAGTACGCAAACTTACATCGTATTTCGCTCGACTACGAATTGCGGGGGTCAGGCGACGAACGGTTTCCAGATTGTGCGAAATGATTTCGGGATGTGCGTCGATCACTTTTTGAATGAGTTCTTTCTTGCCATGAAAATCGGGAATAAGCGTTTCAATGGTTACATTGGGATTGACTTGCTTAATTCGCTTCACGGCAAAATACCAAAACGTGGCTCCGGCATCGGGCAAATCGTCCCTATCAACACTGGTGATAACGCAATGCTTCAACTTCATCTTCCGGATAGTGTCTGCCAATCGATTGGCCTCGTCCCAATCCACAGGAAGTGGGCAACCGCTGCGCGTGGCGCAGAACTTGCATGAACGGGTACATATTTCCCCCAAAATCATGAACGTAGCGGTTCCGTTACCCCAACATTCCGCCATGTTTGGGCATTTTCCACTAACGCAAATGGTATGTAATTGCTTTTGTTCGACGATATCTTTAACGTCGAGGTAGAGCTTGCCTTTTGGTAGCGATATTTTGAGCCATTCGGGTTTTCTTCGTAATTTACTTTCCATAATATGTGATGAACACATCACAAAATTAGTACTTTTTATTGGTCTTTTCGGCTTTAGCAGGAAGTTTTTTCCTGCTTCTGCAAAATCGAATACGTTTTTTTTAGCTACAGTTCTCTCATTTTCATAATGTAACGATGAGTATACATAAGGGATGTACTCATGATACGAAAACTGCGCTTTGTGCCATAATTCCGAAATTTAATTATTATCTTTGCGCCTTGTTATATAGAAAACAGAATTTGGATTTTATTGTTCAACATACCGATAAGAACAGCAACGCGCGCATCGGAAAAATCACGACCGATCATGGGTGTATCGAGACACCTGTGTTTATGCCGGTGGGTACGGTGGGAAGTGTGAAAGCGGTGCAACTATCCGAACTCAAAGAAGATGTAAAGGCAAGAATAATTCTTGGAAATACCTATCACCTCTACCTGCGGCCGGGATTGGATATTATTGAAGAGGCAGGGGGACTGCACCGTTTTATTGGATGGGACAAACCGATGCTGACCGATAGTGGCGGTTTTCAGGTTTTTTCGTTGGCCGAGAACCGAAAACTCTCTGAAGAAGGGGCTGAGTTTCGCTCGCACATCGATGGTTCAAAACATTTCTTCTCGCCTGAAAGGGTGATGGATATTCAGCGCGTCATAGGAGCCGACATCATCATGGCTTTTGATGAGTGCACGCCGGGTGACGCCGATTATGGCTATGCCGAAAAGTCGCTTCACCTGACCGAAAAATGGCTAGACCGATGCATAAAACGCGTAAACGAAACCTTGCCACGCTACGAACATCGGCAGGCACTTTTCCCCATTGTGCAGGGATGCGTATATTCCGATTTGCGAAAGCGTGCCGCCGAAAATGTTGCCGAAAAAGGTGCCGACGGCAATGCCATTGGCGGTTTGTCGGTAGGTGAACCGGCTGAGGTGATGTATAATATGATAGAGGTTGTGAATGAAATTCTTCCCAAAAACAAACCACGTTATCTCATGGGCGTTGGCACGCCCGCAAATCTGCTGGAAGGAATTGAGCGAGGCGTGGATATGTTTGATTGTATCATGCCGACGCGCAATGGCCGCAACGGACAGATTTTTACGCGCAACGGCATCATGAACATGCGCAACGAACGATGGAAAAACGACTTTTCGCCCATCGACGAAGAGGGAGCTTCGTTTGTGGATAGAATATACAGCAAAGCATATCTTCGCCATCTGATTAATGTAAATGAGATTTTAGGATTGCAAATTGCATCGTTGCACAACTTGGCATTTTACCGATGGCTGATGGAAGAGGCGCGAAAACATATCGCCGCAGGCGATTTCACATCGTGGAAGAAAACAATGTTGGAAAACATCACAAGACGATTATAGCCGTGGGGTTCAAACCGACGAAACAAAGGCGGAATGAAAAGATTTAGACTAACACTGATTGATAAATACATCATAAAAAAGTTCTTGGGGACGTTCGTTTTCATGATTACCCTTATCATGTCCATCTCGGTGGTGTTTGACATCAACGAGAAAATAGATAAATTCATTGCCAATAACGTTTCGTTACAAGAGATTGTTTTTGACTATTACATCAATTTCATACCCTATTATACCAATCTTTTTAGTCCACTATTTGTTTTTTTGGCGGTTATTTTCTTCACGTCGAAGTTGGCGAACAACTCAGAAATCATTGCCATTCTTTCAAACGGTATTAGTTTCAAGCGACTAATGAAACCCTACATGATTTCAGCAGCCATTCTAGCGCTCACTTCGTTCGTGTTTGGAAGCTACATCATTCCGCCGGCAAACAAAACGCGATTGAATTTTGAAACTCAATATATCGATAAAAAGTTAAAAAAGACAACCGACCGAGATATTCAATTTAAGGTGACCGAGGGAACCATTGTCTATTTTGGCAGTTTCAACCTGAGTTCAAATGTAGGCACCAACTTTTCCATGGATCATTTTGACAGTCTGCAGCTCGTTTCACGCCTTACGGCTCGTTCTATCCGATACAATTCAGGGTACAACTGGACAATCGAAGATTATCAAATCCGCGATTTTGACGGCATGAAAGAGGTGATTACAAAAGGAAATTCTATTGACACCATCATTCAAATTGTCCCCAACGATTTCATCATTGCCAAAAGCGATCAACAGGTGATGACTACACCGGAATTGCGGAAATATGTTGCCAGTCAAAAAAGAAGAGGCATGGGAAACATACAGCCCTTTCAGATTGAGTATCACAGCCGCATTGCATCCATCTTCTCTGCTTTTATTCTAACCCTTATCGGGACATCTCTTTCTGCAAGAAAGGTAAAACGAGGTATGGGAATCAATATCGGCATCGGACTTCTATTGAGCATGGGCTATATTCTGTTTATGACCATCAGCGCATCGTTTGCCATCAAAGGAGGAATGAGTCCGTTTGTTGCGGCATGGATTCCCAATCTTATTTTTATCGGCATCGCGTTTTATCTTTATCGAAAAGCACCGAATTAATACATCGCTATCGATCTCTAACTTTCACCTATATATGATATGAAAAAATATTTCCTGTTACTTACTATTTGCATTACGGCTGCCACAATTTCCGCGCAAACCAAATATCCAACCGTTATTATATCAACCAACTATGGCGATATGAAAGTCATGCTATACGACGACACTCCACGTCACTCAGAACATTTCTTATCGCTGGTAAAAAAAGGATATTTCGATGGTACGTTGTTTCACCGTGTCATCCGCAATTTTATGATTCAAGGCGGCGCGCAAGATTCGCGAAATGCCGCACCGGGAGCACAAGTCGGCAGTGGACGAACCGACATGGAACTAATGCCGGAGTTTAGAGCGCATCATTTTCATAAAAAAGGAGCGTTGGCGGCACCAAGACAGGACGACAAAGAGAATCCCAAAAAGAAATCAGATGCCTCACAATTTTATGTTGTACACGGAAATGTCTATACAACAGGACGCATGGACACCTTGGAACGAGCCGTAAACGTTCCTATCAGGAACAAAATCATCCGCAAACATTACAGCCCACACAAAAACAAGCTTGCTGAACTAAAAAAAACGGATCCGCACGCGTTTAACTCATTGCTGGATTCGTTGTTGCATGTAGTAGATTCGCTCTATGCCCAAGCACCGGGTAAATTCTTTTTCGCCCCCGAAGTGAAAGAGGCATATACGACCATTGGCGGAAGCCACCATCTGGATGGCGAGTATACCGTGTTTGGTGAAGTGATAGAAGGCTTGGATGTGATTGATAAAATTGCGGCTTTACAAGTTGATATGTATCATCGCCCCACAAAGGATGCGCGTATTATCCGCATATACATTAATTAGCTGTCCGCTTCAAACAATATAGAGCAGAAAAAGAAGGATATGGTTATAGAAATCAATCTATAACACAAAAGTGTACAGCTTGCTACTTTATCACTAAAAATCATCAAAATATGATCCAAACAACGAAAACGCGCATTGTCGTATTGGCGCACCTCTTTATTATCGCCGGACTTATACATGCTCAAAGAGCAAGCGACACCGTTCGCATGCGCGACCACACCACCCAATTTCATCCCAAACAACTGATTGTCCCGGCATCATTGGTAGCAGTTGGCTCATGGGGCACTTGCAACAATGGATTTCAGAAGGTGAATCACTCCATTCGCAACACGATGAAAGCGTGGCGAAACAACCAATATTTTCATGCCGACGACTACATTCAATACCTGCCCGTAGCATCCAATCTTGCATTAGGTGTTTTGGGCGTGCCTGCCAAACACACCTTTAAAGAACGATTAGCCGTTACTGCAACGGCATATATTGCTATGGGCATGTTTGTAGGCTGTATAAAAATCGCTGCTGATGTCAGGCGTCCAGATGGCTCGGCACTCAATTCATTTCCTTCGGGACATACTGCCACAGCATTCGTCGGTGCCGAATTGGTGAGAACAGAATATGGTCTTGGATATGGCATAGCAGCCTACTCGCTGGCATGTGGTGTCGCTTTTTTGCGGCTATACAACGAGAGGCATTGGCTAAGCGATGTGATTGCAGGCGCAGGATTTGGGATTGTGAGTGTACGCATTGGATATTGGCTGTTGCCATTTAATCAAAAACTTTTTGGATGGGATAAAAAAGAATCCCCGCTTGTGCTGACACGTCCTTTTTATGACCCTCGGCAAAAGGCGATAGGGGCAGCCTTGGCGGTCTATCTATAACGAAAAATGGCCGTGAGTAGTAAAAATAATCCCAGTAGGTTTTATCAATACTTCGTTAAATTTTAAGCGGCATTAGTGCCATAATATAGATAGCAGGTCTTTGACATTCTTTTTATTTTTAAGTATGTTTGGGTTTATTCCATACATGTTAAAATCTTTCCATCAACAGTGCATTGTGGTTTACCAATTTAATGTCACGCATAGAAAACGTCCGACGTTTCTCCTTTGGGATACTAAACCAGTGTACAACTTTGGCAAGATTAATAGCCGTAAGCGAAGCATTAAAGTGAAAATACAGTTTATCCAATGAGCGAAAAGTTGCTCATATCCAAACTGTTTACATCTTTAACAAAATATGTATCCACAACAATTATTTTTGATATTTTCTGCAATTCAATTTTTCTCTTTATCAGAACTTGGGAATAATAATCCGGTAAAGTTTGATTATCTTTGCAAAAAGTTTGAACGCCATTCCGGATACATTGCGCTGTGATTGTCAATGTCAGTGGTGGCTATTCCGTATCGGCAGTTTTTTGCCTATTTAAAAATGAAGTTCGGGTCGAAAGTAATTACTTTGTTATCTGAACAATGTGCTTGAACCATTGCCGAGTTGAAAGCAATAAAATCAAACTTTTAACCAAACTGATTGCAATAATATTGTTCGCCATGCTTGACGTAGTGAGCAAATTGAATAAAATTGATTTTGCCTGAATACTTAAATAAGCCAAAGAACTTCGATTATAAAATCTCTACGCCACTTATTAAGTGGTTTTATTAATGATGAAAAATTTTGTTCGCAAAATGAACGATAATGAAAATTATGTACAACGAATATTATCACACTCACGAAACATATCGCGCCGGACGCATTGAGGTAATATGTGGTTCGATGTTTTCGGGAAAAACTGAAGAGCTACTTCGCCGGCTTCGCCGAGCCACATTTGCCAAACAATCGGTCGAAATATTCAAACCTGCGATTGACATTCGATATTCAGAGATAGAAGTTGTGTCACACGACAAAAGTGCATTGCCGGCAACACCGGTAGAAAATTCAGCCAACATATTATTACTCTCTTCAACCACACAAGTAGTGGGAATCGATGAAGCACAATTCTTTGATGAAGGGCTTGTTGATATTTGCCAGCAGCTTGCCGACCAAGGCATCCGTGTAATTGTTGCCGGACTTGATATGGATTTCAAACGCAATCCTTTTGGTCCCATGCCACAGTTGTGTGCCATTGCTGACGATGTTACCAAAGTACATGCCGTGTGCGTAGAGTGTGGACATTCTGCAAACTATTCTTACCGCTTAGTAGATAACGACAAGCAGGTTATGCTAGGAGAAAAACAAGAATATTCACCATTATGTAGACGGTGTTATAACCATCACATATCTATAAAAAACAGATAAATAATAACTGTTTAGTGAAAAATAATTCAGACAATAAAATATTTATCGTTTTTTTCAACAATATTGAAAACAAATTTGTTTATATATTGTTATATTGACCAAGCACATATTATTTATTAATTAAAAAATTTCACTTATGAAACTAAAAAAAATTATGATTGCCGGCATTATTGCCATTGCTACACTTACAGCTACAACTGCTTCTGCTCAACGTTACAACACCGGACTTGGTGTGCGTTTAGGATATGACAATGGTTTAGCAGTAAAACATTTTATTTCACAAGGCAACGCATTGGAAGGTATTTTAAGTATTTCACCCTATTATTTTCAAATTACCGGAATGTATGTTTATCAACAATCATTGACCGGTGCGCCTAATTTAGATTGGTACGTTGGTGCCGGTGCACACGTTGGTGGTATCAACAAAAACAAAGAAGATTATAAGAGCGCATTGCTTCTTGGGGCAGACCTAATGGCAGGAATGGAATACAAATTTCCCACTGCACCCTTTGCAATTTCGCTTGACTGGAAACCAAGCATTAATTTTACCAACAATTACAACGATTGGTGGTATGCCGGAATCGGTTTGAGTTTACGCTATACATTCTAAAAAATATCGCATAATACATTGAAACCGCCTTTGATAAAGGGCGGTTTTTTTATTCTATAAATATTGAAAATCTATAAAATCTTACAATTTGATGAAATTATAGGATAAATTATCCGAAAAAGCGTAATTTTGCAAACTATGCAACCACCAAAAAATAACAATATATCCAATCTACTGAATCAGTTAGATGAAGCACAGCGGGCTGCTGTTGAGTTTTGCACCGGACCATCGTTGGTGATTGCCGGCGCGGGATCCGGAAAAACACGCGTGCTGACATACAAAATCGCCTATCTCCTCGAACAAGGCTTGCCACCTTATCACATTTTGGCACTTACATTTACCAATAAAGCCGCCAGAGAGATGAAATCACGCATTGCTCAACTCGTGGGCGAAAAAAAATCACGAAGTCTATGGATGGGAACATTTCACGCCATCTTTTCACGTATTCTTCGAAAAGAGGCTGAATATATTGGTTTTCAGTCTAATTTCACTATTTACGATGCATCCGATTCCAACAATCTCTTGAAACAAATCATCAAAGATTTTGATCTCGATGATAAGCAATATCGACCCAACAACATCCATAACCAAATATCAAGAGCAAAAAATGCCTTGATAACACCTGAAAAATATGCTGCCAATAAAGAACTCATTGAATATGATCAAATATGCCGACGTCCGATGGTTTCGAAAATATATTCACAATATCAGCAACGACTTCATGCTTCAAATTCGATGGATTTTGATGATTTACTGATGTTCACCAATATTTTATTTAAAAAACATCCCGAAATAGTAGAAAAATATAAAAATCAGTTTCAATACATTTTAGTAGATGAATATCAAGATACCAACTTTGCACAACACCTTATCGTAAAACAACTTGGCGATGCCCATCAAAGAGTGTGCGTGGTGGGCGACGATGCACAAAGTATTTATTCGTTCCGCGGAGCAAATATTGATAATATTTTAACATTTAAAACCCATTATCCCGATACACAAATATTCAAACTGGAACAAAACTATCGTTCCACACAAAACATTGTCAATGCCGCCAACAGCCTCATCAAAAAAAACAGAGAACAGTTAGATAAAACCATTTTTTCAGAAAACAAAGAGGGCGAAAAAATAGAACTGCTGAGTGCCTTTTCTGACTTCGAAGAGGGAGTCATCGTAAGCAATAAAATTGCGCGTATGCACTTCGATTATCAAGCCAAATATAACGAATTTGCCATTCTGTATCGCACCAACGCACAATCACGCGTTTTTGAAGAGGCACTGCGAAAAAACAACATCCCATATCGCATATACGGCGGCCTATCTTTCTATCAAAGAAAAGAAATCAAAGACGTTATTGCATATTTTCGCCTCATTGTCAATCCAACAGACGAAACAGCACTGCGCCGCATCATCAACTATCCGGCAAGAGGAATTGGCAACGTAACTGTTGCAAAAATCACATCGGCAGCAATAAATCATAACCTCAGTATGTGGGAAATTCTCTCAAATTCATTGGAATACAACGTAGATATAAATGCAGGAACAGCCAAAAAATTGAGTAGTTTTCGCGCTCTTATCGATGATTTTATCACACAAAACAAAACGCTTAATGCGTATGAATTGGCAAAAAAAGTGATTAAAAAATCGGGGATTGCCGCCGAAGCATACAACGACATGACACCCGAAGGAATGAGCCGTGCACAAAATTTGGAAGAGATGCTCAATGCCATGAATGAGTTTGTTGTTTCGCGGCAAGAACAAAACGATACAGATATTACGCTCACCGATTTTCTATCAGAAGTGTCACTTTTGACCGACCAAGACACCAATAGCGAAGAAAACAACGAAAAAGTAACACTGATGACTGTTCATGCCGCCAAGGGATTGGAATTTAATCATGTGTTTGTAGTAGGAATGGAAGAAGATCTATTTCCTTCGTCGATGGCAAAAGGCGAATTTCGTGGTTTGGAAGAGGAAAGACGCCTTTTTTATGTTGCCATCACACGCGCGAAAGAGACTTGCACACTTACCTATGCTAAAAGCCGCTTTAAAAACGGCTCTGTCAACAGCTCGCGCGCAAGCCAATTTCTAAACGATATTGATGAGCAATTTCTTATTTCTGATAGCGGAGTGCAACTTTCATCAACATCGGCACAACGGGGCAAAGAGGGATTTTGGGAAACAATGAAAAAACAGTATAACGATTCAAAAAAGCCACAATCAACCATCCAATACCTAGCAACTCAGAATAAACAAAATGAAAATATTTCTCCAATAAGAGATATACCTTCATCTTCATCCATCTCGCTTTCAAAAGTAGCACAAGATGTAAAAACCGGTGATATCATAGAACATGAGCGTTTTGGTAGGGGAAAAGTTACAGCTGTAGAATCGTCGGGAAGCGACAAACGCGCATTTGTTGATTTTGATTCGTCAGGAAAAAAACAGCTGCTGCTCAAATTTGCTAAATTTCGAATTATATCTTGACTAGTCGTTCCTCAAAATGCAATTACTCATCTTATTTTTCAATAAAATATATCTGAAAAAGGTTGTTTGAATTTGCTGTTTTTCGTATCTTTACAGAGTAAAACCTTGCAAATTATAATAGGAAAATTACCCAAAAAAGGACAACGAGACTTGTTTCGTCCGATGTTGAAAGACTTCATCAATATGAAGCATGAGTTAGTTCTATTGGCAAAAAATTGATTGGAACTATTTTGAAGAAGAGTTTTCACCGTTCTATTCAGAGAAAGGCGCTCCGAGTGTTCCTATTCTTCTGATGGTCGGATGTTTGATATTGAAACATTTGTACAATCTTGGTGATGAGCGCGTTCCTTAGGTTTGGGTTCGCGATATTTACTTTCAATATTTTTGTGGAGGAGAGTTCTTTGAACACACATTTCCTTTTGATCCGAGCGATTTTGTTCATTTCCGTAAACGAGTGGGAGAAGAAGGGATAGGAAAAATATTTGCTTACAGCGTACGGCTTTACGACAAAGAAGTTTCTAAGCAATCCCGGTTTGTGCTTTCAGATACCACCGTTCAGGAAAACAATACGACATTTCCCATCGACGCTAAACTGTGTAAGAAGGTTATTGACAAATGCAACTCGATTACTCAAAAAGAAGGAATAAATCAGCGCAGGCGATATACACGCGAGAGCAAGCAGTTGGTTCAAGATACTTACAACGGAAAGCATCTCAAACGGGCTAAAAAGGCAAACAAAGCCAAGCGACGATTAAATACCATCGCCAATACGCTGCTACGGGAGCTCGACCGAAAAATGGATGATCGACAAAAAGCACGATACCAAGAAGAACTCTCTCTTGACAAGCGCGTAGTGAATCAAAAAAGACAGACAAAGACAAGGTTTACAGTTTGCACAAACCCTTCACCTGTTGTATCGCTAAAGGCAAAGCGCATAAGCAATAAATCGTGAACACCTTATAACCCGCATTATTCATGAAGAACACTTTCCATTTTCTTTGCCCCTCTTTTCCTCTGTGGGATGAATGGTTTTACTATTTTCTAATCCGATGATTGTTTTTTGAACGTTTCTTACTCCGCAAAAACA
>JAEZZZ010000050.1 GCA_023418255.1 Bacteroidota bacterium | reverse complement strand
CGATACGCTTTAAACTTTTGTTTGCAGCTTTCCTCATCGGGAAATTCTGAGATAAAATCAATCAGGTTCATAGAAATATTTTTTTGCAAAGATAATCATTTTAGGGAAATATACGGACATTCATTATAATTTAAAATTACGCGCTTCGTGGGGAGTTCTAGGAAATCAAGATGCGTTAAATGCTTATTACCCGACCATCCCAACCCTTTCGTTAGGAAGAGATTACCCATTCAACAGCAATATTAATTCAGGCGCGGCAATTGTTGATGCAAAAAATGCAAACTTGTTGTGGGAAAAGACAACGTCGTATGGCATTGGTTTGGATTTACGCTTATATAACCACCTAAACCTTACAGTGGATTTATACAAGAAACTAACCAATGATATTATTATGGAGGTGCCATCACCCAACGAGTTTGCATTAAATAAGTTCTATGATAACGTTGGAAAAGTAGACAACCATGGTATTGAAGTGAGCTTTGATTACAACAATCGTTTTGGAGAAGTTGACTTCAACTTTGGCGGAAATTTTGCATACAACAAAAACAAATTGGTACAACTAGCTGGAACCGACGAAATCATTAGTGGACGAACGATTCGTCGTGTAGGTGAACCCATTGATGTTTGGTTTGGATACAAAACAGATGGACTCTATCAAAGTGAAGCCGATATTCAATCGTGGGCAAGAAATTCGATGTACGAAAAACAACTCATGCCCGGCGACTTGCGTTATGTAGATGTTAATGGTGACAACGTTATTAATGCGAATGATCGCGTAATACTCGGACAAAATATGCCACCAGTTAATTACGGATTTAACTTTTCGTTTGCATATAAAAACTTTGACCTAATGGCTCTATTCCAAGGCACATTGGGTGGTAATGGCTATATGGATTTCGATGCTGTTGGTGGAGTAAACGGCGATGCGCAGCGTCCTGCTTCTCTTTGGTTGAACCGTTGGAATAAAGACAACAAAAACACTAATGTCCCACGAGTAATCGACAATATTTATGGACCTAGCATGCCACAAAATAGCACAATCAGCTACTGGCTGCAAAGCACAAATTATTTGAGAATGAAAAATCTTCAACTTGGGTATAATGTGCCTAATCATGTAGTTGAAAATTGGGGAATCGCAAAATTGAGAGTTTATTATAGTGCTCAAAATTTATTTACAATTACTAAATTCTTAAAAGGTTGGGATCCGGAAACACCTTCTGGAAGAGGAAGCGGATACCCCGTTGTTATGACAAATTCAATAGGACTTACTTTAACTTTTTAATTGAAAAGAATATGAAAAAAATAATATATATATTAGCAACCAGCTTCATTATGGGAGTTATGTCTTGTAATGAGGATTTTTTAGACACTGAACCAAAAGATGCCCTTTCGCCGGGAACGTTTTGGAAGTCAGAGAAAGATTTAAATTTAGCACTTACAGGTTGTTATAACGGTTTTGAATCAGCCGATGCACACTTCTTTCGTGAATGTGGTTCAGATAATGGTTACAGTAATTTCCCTTGGGATGGCTGGCAAGTAATTGGAAACGGTACGGTATCAGCAGCCAACTCAGGTTGGAACTATTATGGCTTTGCAACGATCAACAGGTGTAATGAGTTTATTGAAAACTGCGATAATGCAACGGAAGTTAAAGAAGGATTACGTGCTATTTATAAAGCGCAGGCACGTTTCATTAGAGCCTACAAATATTATATCCTCACTATAAACTATGGAGATGTCCCTCTGATTGTTAAAAATTATGCCAACCCGGACGAAGCAAAAGTCAAACGCAATCCTCAATCTGAAATTTTAAACTTCATTGAAAAAGAACTGCAAGAAATTATTAATATCCTTCCCGAATCGTATAGTGGAGATGAGTATGGAAAAGCGACCAAAGGTGCAGCTCAGGCATTGCTCATGCGCTATTATTTATATTTTAAGAAATATGATAAAGCTCTTTCAACAGCCAAGAGCATCACAGGCTATTCACTATTTCCATCTTTTGAAGAATTGTGGGATCCGGCAAACGAGCAAAACAAAGAGGTAATACTATCCATTCAATATGTTGAGAACTTATATTCGATGTATTACACGCAATATCTACCCAATAGTATTGGAGGATGGTCGTCGGCAATTCCTACACAGTCGCTTGTAGATGCCTATGAAATGATAGATGGCAAAACTATTCAAGAGGCTCAAACAACGGGTGAATACAATCCGGCAAACCCATTTGTCAACCGAGATCCTCGACTGAGGGCATCTATCGTATATCCGGGACAGATTTTTGGAGGCAATGTGTTTAAATCAATCGAAGAGGGAGACAATGATTATTATAGCAAGGCCGACAATGCAACTAAAACAGGTTATAATTTCAAAAAATATAATACGTTTTATGATCTCAATCCCGGTTCTGCATATTGGAATATGGGAAACGATTTTTTTATTTTCAGATATGCGGAGGTTCTGCTTACTATTGCAGAGGCAAAGGTTGAGCTAAATCAGATTGATGATGAACTGTATCAGGCTCTCGACAAAGTTCGTGTAAGAGCAGGAATGCCAAAGGTGAATCGAGCAAAATACAACAATCAAGCAACATTAAGGAATTTAGTTCGCAACGAACGTCGAGTAGAGTTTGCTATGGAAGGATTGCGTCGAGATGATATTATTCGTTGGGGCATTGCCAAAGATGTACTAAATGGCGACTTAATGGGATGTATGAGAGGTAAAGTGTTAGACACAACTCAACCCAATGGAGATCATGATGTTTCGATGACACTACCGGCAAATAAGATTGAAACGAGAACGTTCGAATATCCCAAGAACAACTTGTTACCAATTCCGCAAAGTGCACGAGACAAAAATCCTGAACTAACTCAGAACGATAAATATTAAATAACGTGAGTTTGACCTAAGCGTAAGCTACTTCGATTACGCTAATTTCATAACCGGTATTAATCAAGGGGTTCTTATTCAAAAATGAATAAGCCGCCAATACCGATAATATATTGATAACAAAATTGTCAAAGTTTCTGTGTCGGGTATGTTCTATCCGGCACAGATTTTTTAAATGATCGTTGACCGGTTCAATCAAAGCATGCTTTCTAAGTATGACGCGTTCTTGAAGATGTATCGGACAATTTTTCATATTCTTTCTGATTTTGGTGATTAAATGTACGCCATCAACAAAAAGCGTCTCAAATAAGTCTTTACTGATATAGCCCTTA
Organism: Bacteroidota bacterium; assembly: GCA_023418255.1. GTDB lineage: Bacteria > Bacteroidota > Bacteroidia > Bacteroidales > Dysgonomonadaceae > JAEZZZ01. The sequence continues at coordinate 10,095 of JAEZZZ010000050.1, read as the reverse complement.
TCACCAAAGAGTTTGCCGAAAATACGCTTGTGGAACTCCATGTTTTTTAACGGTTCCCTGTCATCGACATTTCCCGGGGTAAGAATAAAGTCTAAAAGCTCTCCTTTGTCATTAATAATCAAATGCGACTTGAATCCAAAGAACCAACCAATCGAACACTGTCCTTTGGCTACTATTCCCTTAAAAGTTTTATGCTGCTTTTCTCTTTTAATGTGGCATGCGCGAAGAGGTGTGGAGTCAATAAAAGAGATGCCCGCACATTTTCCTGCCGATATGGTATGGTTTTTATGAAAATAGCTAATGGAATACTCACTTTGCGCCGTAACTCGACAAATCGATTATAGGAAACCGTTTCAGAAAATTCATTTTTCATATGCACTTGAACGTAATCTTTGTAAAATGATTTTAGATTTCTAAAATCACCTAGATGGAATAGAATCAAAAGGATCATCACTTCACTTTAGGACATCGTAAATTTTCGCTGTTTTTGCTTTGCAGGGGGTGTTCTTTGATTACTTTGTTAAACTCTTTAAAAACCTCATTGATAATAAAATAAATTCAGTACCTTTGTGTTCGGGAGTCATAGAGGCATTCATTGATATTTTTCAACACTTTAAAGACACTAAAAATATTGCTATGTCCCCAGTTTTTTTAATCTGTTTCTTACATTGAGCTCGCGTTAAAATATTTTTGTCCATCGCGGAACGAATTGGATTACAGACATCACACAAATAAAATCTTGTAAGGACAACATAAAACACTTTGCTATGAGTAAAAAAACAATCTACATCCTCTTTTTTATTTCGCTGTTTACAGCGTGCAACGGAACACAAAAACAGCAAACTGCAACAACCGCGCCATTGGAAACGTCGGAAACCGAACTACCGTTTCCCAAACTCGAAGCCGGAGAATCGTTTTACAAAGGACAAAATCCGTTTGGCGAAACCATCGAATTGACCGGCACGAATGTAACAAATGACACAGCCATTTTTAGACCCCGTGAATCGGAAATGTTGGTAAAAGACAACTTCATGGTCATGAAAAATTTCGGACAGCCTATCCAAATTTTCAGTTTACCCGATCTTATTCAGATAAAAACAGCAGGAAAGTGGGGTGGTGGTCCAGATGAATTCTATAATCCGACCATTGTGCCAACATCCGAAAACGGATTGCTTTGCTATCTGTTTGAAAAAACAAATCACAAATTATATTCACTGGATGCAAACGGCATTCTGAAATATATGCCTCGTCCATTCAGGACAAAAGAAAACAGGGAACAATTCGGAGAAAGCAGACAGGTTGCCAATGTATCAGAGAATGATTTTCTATACGTAGGCAACAGCCCCTCAGGAAAAAGTATCTACCGCATTACCCAACAAGGCGATTCGGCAATAACGAAAGAGATTTTCAGTCTCGGATTGAATCTAAACCGTAGATCACCCTTTTCTTATATCGGAGATTTTGTCGTCAATCCTGCAAAAAACCGAATGGCGTATGCTTATAAATACTTCAAAATTATTAAATTTATGGATTTGGATGCTAATACCGTCCGTGTTGTGAATTTTGAACGGGAAGAATTTGACGAAAACACGCTCTACAAAGTCAACGGCTTGGACCAAAACATTACCCATTATTGGGGAGCTTGCGCTCAAGACGATTACGTCTATTTTCTGTATAGCGGGCGCACACCCTATGATGTGGTAAAAGAACAGCATAAAAAAACATATTATATTTACGTGGAACAGTACGATTGGAACGGAAATCCGGTAAACAACTTTAAATTAGACCAATGGGGGTATTTCACCGTGGACGAAAAGAACAAGAAAATTTACTTAGCATCCATCAATCACGATGACCCGTTCTTTGTGTATCAACTGCCATAATCCAAAAAAGATTCATGCTTCGCAGACTTTGCTCCCGTTCGGCAAAGATAGAATAAGTCCCTCTCTGATTCGCAAGATTCGTAATTGTGAATTCAATTAGTAAACGTAACTTCTAGTCGAAAAAAACAGTTCGTTTTGTCGGACAAAGAAAGAGAATAAATTCCTCTCCACTTTGCGCCAATTGGATAAAAGTTCTATTTTCGCCTCTGCACTAAAAAAGTTGAACGGTATTTTCCAATTGTAAGTGCAATACAATGTACCTAAAAACCTCACTGGAGATCCATCAATGAGGTTAATATTACAAGTTTAATGTTTAACCGAAATTTTTCTGAAAGCGCGACAATGAAAAATAATTGAAAAATAATTGAAGAAAAATTTGGTAGTTTCATAACAACATTGTAACTTTGGGTTACATAAAAGATGAACGAGTTATTGCCGCATTGGTCGATTGTGAAACTCATCAATTACAATTTATAAACCGAGACTCGTTTATGGTATTAATGGCGGGCCGCAATCCTTCGGGATAAGCTTTCGGGTTTCAGCGGATTACAGAGATATCACGACACTCAAATCTTGTCATACGGAGTTTCGTATAATTCCACCGATGCGGCTTCTTATAAAAAAGCAGGCTTGCAGATTATTAGTTGCACTAATTCTGCAATCTGCTTTTTACTTTATATTATATATTTAAAAGAGAACACACTGAATGTTAAAGAGATATTGGGAACTTTTTCTGGTTTTTTTTAAGATTGGCGCCTTCACTTTTGGTGGTGGTTATGCCATGATTCCACTTATCCGTAACGAGGTGGTGAGCAAAAAAAAATGGCTCGATGACAACGAATTTATCGATATGCTTGCCATTGCACAGTCTATGCCGGGTCCTATTGCATTGAACACATCGCTTTTTGTTGGCAAGAAACGAATGGGTTTTAAAGGAAGTCTATTTTCCGGCTTGGGCATCATCCTTCCCTCTTTTATTATTATTTTACTGATTGCCATGGTCTTTTTCCAGTTTAAAGACAATCCTGTTGTTGAACGTATTTTCAAAGGGATCCGTCCGGCTGTGGTTGCTCTTATTGCAGCCCCATTGGTTAGTTTAGGGAAATCGGCAGGCATTCGCTTAAAAAATATTTGGATTCCGATAGTGGCGGTTCTGCTCATATGGCAGCTTCATTTATCCCCTATTTATGTAATTCTGCTTGCCATTGCAGGCGGAATTTTATACAGATTTGTTGTCCTAAAAAAACGAGGAAACTGATATGGAGTTGTTCAACTTATATCTTTCACTTTTATTGTCATTTCTGAAAATCGGACTTTTCGGCTTCGGCGGCGGTTATGCCATGCTTCCACTTATTCAGCACGAAGTGGTAACGCTGCATAATTGGATTGACGTGAGTGAATTTACCGATATTGTTGCCATCTCTCAGACCACTCCGGGACCGATTTCTTTCAACACTGCCACATATATTGGTTACACTGCCGTTACATCGGAGGGATATGCCGAAAGCTGGGGAGTGCTTGGCTCTGCTATCTGTACACTTGGCGTGAGCCTTCCCTCGTTGGTGATTATGACCATTGTAACCTCGTTTTTCTTAAAGCTGAAAAATAACGCTTGGATGCGTGCGGCAATGAACAGCCTGAGACCAACCATTATAGGATTGATAGCGGCAGCAGCTTTGATGTTACTTACACCATATAACTTTGTTGATTATAAAAGTTGGATTATTTTTGGCGCTGTATTTGTCGCTTCTTTGAAGAAAGTGGATCCCATCCTGCTAATTGTGCTTTCCGGCATGGCCGGATTGTTCTTATATGTCAATTAGCATAGATTCGTCAAACGTTTTGATAAAAAACTATTGCTTTTCGATAAAACCCCAAAACATCAAAAAGCAGATGCTTGACAATTAAATATCAATAGTCGAGTGTCTGTTTTTGATTTCCAAGCCCCCTAATCAAAAAGTGACAGTTGAAACCTTTGCACGACACACCTCTCTCACAGGAATCAGCAAACATCCTGTTTTTAAAGCGAGGGAAAGAGATAAATCCAAAGAAACAAAAAAGAAAAAGCTGTTTTTATTTGGATATTTCTTTTATATTCAGCATCTTTTCAGAATGAAACGACATAAAACAATGAATTTCTCGACACCATTTATGGAGCGCGCCGCCCGTTCCTCAAAATTTTACGCTCAAATAAATCTTTTGATTGATTGGACAAAAATAGAAATCCTCATCAACCGTTATTACACCAAAGGAAACACCCTGAAAGGAGAAAAGCCCTACGGCGGACTGATGTTGTTCAAAATGTTGCTGATAGAGATTTGGAACGGCCTGTCTGATGTGCAGACCGAAGATCTTCTGAACGATTCGATTTCGGCAATGCGTTTTTGCAAAAAAAGTGTAAGCGCGGACAAAGGATATAAAGCTCCGCGTAACGATCAATTGCTTAAAGAGAGGAAGATTAAAAACAGGATACAACACAAAACTCACCGGAATCGTCCGTTGACACATTGGCAGAAGACCTTCAACAAATTAGTGAGCAAAACATGCTATGTGGCAGAGCGCACTTTTGGGGCCATGAAGCGTTTGGTTCGGTGCGGAAGTAGCACGATACAGAAGTATTGAGAAGATGTACACACAGCACATTTTGGAAGCCATTTGTTACAATTTAAACGAGCTCCGGGCTTGAGAGCAATGAGCGAAAAAGTGCCCTTTTAGAGCATAATAATCAACAAAGAAAAGAGAAATTGTCAAGTAAAAATGATTCAATTCGGAAAATAACAGGATAAATTTCGAATGAAATTAAAAAAAAGCAGCTAAAAAAAATTGTGACCGATGAAAAATGGTTACTTGCAAAGGTCTCATTATTATTCTAATTTCAGCATCAACCTATTATGAAACACGACAATAAGACAAAAAAAAGAGGTACCAAATGGCACCTCTTTTTTATTAATAATTTAATACTATTTATTTCAACCCCGTAATAATTGTCGGGTGAACAGGAACTTTAATTGTTGTTGATACGATTTCACCCCAATAGTATTTAATAGTAACCGGAACAAACAAGTTAATGGCGTTTGCAAGGTTGTTTCCATTATTTCTGTAAGTTAAGAATCCAAAATTCGGACTTTCACCATTCATTGAAGATACTGCTTCAACTTTCAACTGTGGGAATGTACTTAACGGAACAGGATTGTCAGCATGACCGTCCATATCTGTGGTAATCTTATCAAGTTCTACTGTCATATCTTCGATACCATAGAAATCATAATACCAAGGATATTTTTCGAAGCTTGATTCGTAGTTTCCATGTTTGGGAGATCTATGACGCCAGTCATAAAGGTTCGTCAATTCAGAAACTTTCAAGAATGATCCTTCTTGTCCAAAGCTAACAGCATCGACGAAATGTTTACCGTGACCCGGCTCAGCATTTATCGGACGAATAAATACTACATCGAAGTATTCTTTTCCGGCAATCAACATAGGAAGCTTAATGTTTCCTACTGAGGAGGCAGTAGACGTTGTTTCGCAATAGTAATAGTACATTCCGATACGTACTTTCAAGAATTCTGATTGATAGTTCAACAGTTTTTTCGCTGTTTCTGAATCTCTGTTCAATTCAAGGACATCACCTTCATTAGCTACGAATGGGTTAATAGTAGCAATTACTTCTGTACCGTTTAGCAACTGTTTGCCATCAGAGCTTGGCTTTAATTTGTATTCAACTCCACTCATCGTCATCACGGGTTGCTCTGCGTGGAAGTGGTATTCATATGTATGATCAAGCTTCAATGATTTGTCCGTATTCATATAGAAGCCGGTATTCAGATTCGAAGCAAAGACAGCTTTTGTCTTATCAGTTTCACCATCATCCGGGACAAAGATATTATGTTTCACATATGCGAAGTTGTCATACCAGTAATCTTTGTTAATTAGACTACCATTTTTGAGTTTTGTCCAATCTAGTGATTCAGGCAACTTATAGTTTGCGGCGAAGGTAATGGTAATCAACGGGTATTTCGTTGGAACAGATGGCTTATAAGTAACTGTAATAGTCTGCTTAGCATCTTCACCTTTTGTTAGTTTATTCCAAATTGTGCTTGTATTTACTCTCCATTTCAACAGCCAAGTGTCAGTTGTTTCTTGATCAGGATGTGCAATTTCTTCCACAATACCGTCACCTTCTTGTTTATCCAACTCGTAAATCTGATGGAATTCTTTTTTACTTAATTGAACGAGCTTTTGGTATACTTCTTCATTCATCCATTTAACTGAGATTGTTTTTTCAATCTGTTCTTCATCACATGGAGGAATTACAGTATCAAACACTTTATCAACATGCTTAGCACCCGGAAGTGGTTTATCTGCAAGATGCACTTTGATAAATCCGGTAAGAATTTTACATTTAGGATTCTTTTCGCTATACATCCACACACGAACAATCGGAGTACGACCTTGCGCCGCTTCAATTTCCGCCAAAGAGAATACTTTTGCATTGATTGTTCCTTTGTCGTGATTGGTAAGATTAATGAATTGTTGTTGATCAGTGTCATTGCCTCCTCGTAAGTACTCAATATCAACGTCCTTTCCACTTTCATCTTCATGTTTCAAATCGAAGTGGAATTTCATTTCATAGTTTTCCGGTAATGGTTCTTTTGACTTACGCATAATTGCTATTACTTCCGGTAACAAGTCCATTGTTTCACCAAACGGTAATGTCACTACAGTTGGGTCGGTTTCTGTAGCACCATCAATTCCTTCAACTTTCAGTGCTTTTGCATCATCTAATGTTTTAGGCAATTCAGGATATTCTTTTTCAATGTTGCGCGCAAGATATACGTCACCATCCGGATGAATTTCTTTGTAGAATAAGCGTACATATTGTGAAGCGGTAATCACACGGCTTTCGGGATATTCTTTGCCACCTACGATAACCATTTCTTCATCCTCATCAAATTGTATTTGATTTTCTCTCACTGCTTTTTCCGAAAGTGGAACTTGCAATGCAACAGACGGGAATTTTTCTACTGCAGCACCATCAAGATCAGGTGTTCCGGTTTCATTAAATCCTTTCGATTTCTCTTTCAACCAATTACCGTCTACGACAACATCTACATAAAGAATGCCATTATCAATTTTGTTGAATGTTGCAGTTACGGGAGGAGTCGCTTTTGCATCTCTGAGTGAGATTTCGTTTTCACTTTGTATCCATGCAAAACCAATATTTTCAAAATCAATATCTTCCTTTGTGATATATGAAGGACTCAAATGATAAGCGACAGTTACAGAAGGAGTATAAGTGCCACAATCTGTGATAAATGGATTAAAGCTTATCGCAGGAATACTGTTCACATATTTTTCAGGAATGAAAGTTATTGAGGTCAGACGGTTGGACAATATGGCAAAATTGAGAGACAATGCTTGTGCCAATATCCCTACTTGTCTGTCCAGTTTAGTGACACCGCTTTCTAATTCTTCAACTCTTCTTTTTAATGGCGCAATATGATCATTAAGTATTTTGGAATCAGCTCTTTCAAACTCATCACGTATCTTATCAAATTCATTGTCAACCTTTGTTTTGTATTCCTCAAATTCAGCTCTTAAATTTGCAATTGAGGTAGCATTATCTTCGATTTTCTGAAGTTGCTCTGATAAGTCAGTTTGGATTTTGTCTAACACTTCAGATTTACCATCTACTATCTTCAATAATGCCTCTATTGTCTCCAATCGAGTATTCACCTTACCGTAAATTTCACCAAGCTTAGTAACGAGCTCGGTAACATTACGATCAATGCCATCTACCACATCTTTTAAATTTTGGTGATTGATTTCAAGCGTACCTAATCTGCTATCGACACCATCTACACGACCGGTTAACTCTTCAATAGTTGTATTAATTGACGTGATTTGGAGTGTAATATTTGCAACAGCTTCACTAAGTTCTTCTTTGGTGGCGGCCTTATCTAAGTCTGCTCTTATATCACGAAGCTTTTGTTCAACTTCTCTCTTATAGCTGTTGAATACTTCAAGTAAAACTACTTTGCTTAATAGCTCCTCTTTAGCTGTCGCAATATCTTGTCGAACTGCTTCAAGTTCTTCTTTAGTTGCTGTTTTCGCAGCTTTTGCTTCCAGGTCCGCAACTTTGCTTTTAGCAGCTTCAAGCTCTGCTTTTACTGCATTAATAGCGGTGTTTAATTTGCCTTCCGTATCAGTGATCTGCTTAGGCAGCTTGGCTTTCAGATCGTTAAGCTCTGTTTGGAGCTTGGTTACATCATCATCATAATCTTTACATGAAGTAACTGAGAATACAGTCACCACCGCAAGGATTAGAAGCTTAAAAAGTAAACAATTTTTCATAATCATAAAAAAATTAAATTAAAAATAATAATTAATTACTCTCTCTTATTTAAATATACACTTTAGATTTACAAAAGTATCTCACAAAATCTAATTCGGCAAGAAAAAACCTAAAAAAAAAAAAAAAAAGTTGTGATTAGTTAAAAGAACCAAGTTCTCTTATATAAACACTGCTTTATTTCATTTTCATTGTTGTCCGATAAAACTCGGTTAATCGACTAATATACTTGTATACTATTGATAAACAGGAGCTAGTTTCGCATATCTTCATATTAAAAAAGCAAGTCCTGCCTGTCGAATAAGTTTTGCTGTTCCAAATTTTGCTGATTTCTCAGCCAATCTTTCTCCGGATTTTCTAAGAAACGGATTAAATGAAGGTAGTTAAACAGATGAATCCTGCAAAAACTAACCAAATTGGAAAAAGACCAAGAGCGTTTTAACTGTTTAACCCGCAATTCTATCTGCCAACGCATTTTATAGATGGCAGCTATTAAATCAGGGCGCATTTCAAACAAATTGGTTAGAAACTCAAACTTGCGTTTTAGAACCCTGTCATAAAACGTTACTTTGCACAACTTCAGCGTGCTTGATTTGCCATTATCAACTGCCTTAATTCAACAATTGTATCTTCTAAAACACCGCTGTGAATGCATTTATCTATATAAAGCAGTTCCTCTATGCTGCAAACCGCGTTATCTTTATCTTTGATGCGTGTCACAAAGCCGGTTTTGTTGTCGCAAAAACGCCTGAAAGCAACAGAATCGTTATACCCTTTATCAAAAACATAAATGGTATTGGGGTCAAATTTGAGCTTCTCTAAAAGATAGTGGTCGTGTGTTGCGGCACTGGTAAACCAAACCATCTTTGGAACCATTTCATCGACATTCGTAATCGTATGCATTTTTATTCCGCCTTTGCGTTTGCCGTTCGCAGGCATTCGTCCCACACACTTGAGGATGTCTTGAAACAAGCTGCTGGTGGTGCTGTCAAAGATTTCTGTCTGTTTGTTAATTACCTGCTTTATTCGGCTGTCCGAAAACAAATAATGGTATTGTTGTAACCATCCCAAATATATTGTAAAGTGGAAAGTACGGGATTGGGTATGAACATTCGTTGCATTGTGAGCAACATGCAAGGAGGTGACGCGCGTGAAATCTATTTCGGCACGTATGTCAAACGAGGCGATGCCGGCCAGAACCGCATCAAGGAAGTGAAAAACGGATGCTTTTGCGACCGTTTATCCACAAGCGGTTTCCTGTCAAACTGTTTACGACTCGCCATCAGCTGTTTAGCATATGAACTGTTTCTTCCAGTCAAACAGGCAATCGCAAAAACGCGTTTCGAAAAAGCCAAATCATGCCAAGTAGAAACCATCCGCGTGCTGCCACTCAAAGTGGGAGCAACTATCCGAAAAACGAAAAAGAGAATCCGATACAAACTCTCCAAGGCATTTGTTTACAGGGATTTGTTCGTCGAGTTAATTGTTTCGTGACAGGAGGTTTACAACTAAAAAAACCTCCGTGGGAGGAGTGTGTCCTTATGTGAAAATTGCTGCGAAAACGCCCTAAGATGATTCATTACTTTGTTTTTGCGGAGTAAAAAACATTCAAAAAACAATCATCCGATTAGAAAATAGTAAAACCATTCATCCCACAGAAGAAAAGAGGGGCAAAGAAAATGGAAAGTTTGCTTCATGAATAATGCGGGTTAACACATCTTTAAATAGCGGGTCTTTTGAAGCCGCCCGACATCGTTGCAGTCCCGGTATCCTTGCACAAGCATATAAACGCGTTGTTTCAGTAGTTTTTCATTGTCGTGTAGCCTCATCATCGGGTTGCGATAATCGGGTATCAAACGG